>NZ_JAVAYA010000034.1:0-35769 GCF_041954855.1 Agrobacterium sp. LR_9 | reverse complement strand
TGTGAGTTCACGCTGAACCGCGACTTCTGTTGTGTATCAAGCTAGCTGGCATGCCTGATCTGCGCGAGCAGTTTCTTGCGAAAGACTTCGGCCGGTGTCCTATAGCCGAGGCATTTTCTGGGTGTTGCGTTGAGGCGGTTGCAGATCTCGATTAGATCGGCATCTGTGACCGACAATGGATCGACCTCTCTCGAAAGCCATTTCCGGACCCGGCCGTTGGTATTCTCGACGGTGCCTTTCTGCCATGGCGATTGCGGGTCGCAGAACCAGGTTTGGGTGCCGATGCTCGCTTGCAGATACGGCCAGTCCGTGAACTCGGTGCCACGATCGAAGGTGATCGAGCGACGGGCGGGATGGGGTAGGGCCTTGAGGGCCTGTATCAGTCCGTCCATAACCGGACGTGACTGACGGTCGTTGTTACGCAGGAAGATCGCAAATCGACTCACGCGCTCGACGAGCGATGTGACATTGGCCTTCCCAAACTTCTTGCGGAACTGGATGAGATCACATTCCCAGTGCCCAAACTGTTTGCGTTCGCCGACAGTGTCGGGACGTCGCAGAATGTTCAGATCCGAGCTAAAGCGTTGACCGTGCTTGCGTCTGGCGTGTCTCGGCCTGCGCCTGGCACGACGTTCCGGCAGGTGTCGCCACAGCTTGATCGCCTGACCGTCGGCTGAGTATGCGAATTTATAGATCGTCTCGTGGCTCACCGAGATCGGATGATGCTCAAGTCGCATCCTTCCGGCAATCTGCTGCGGTGACCAGCCGTGTACGATCCGCTCGATAACCGATTGTCGGACATGCGAGAAGCGCGCGAGCTTGCGCAGCTTCAAGCGGCGATCACAGGCCATTTGATGCGCGGTCACGCAGTAGTAACCGCTAAGATCAGGGACTTCTTTGTCGATGAATATGTTGCGCCGGACTTCGCGAAAGATCGTCGAACGGTGCCTTCCGAGTTTTTCCGCGATGGCGTCGATACTGAGCCCAGCCAACCTCCAGCGGGCAATCTTACGGCGTTCGTCCAATCCAATCTGAGAGTAGGTGCGCTTCATTGCATCATCCTTGCGATTGATAACCCATTGGGATCATTAGCAAGTCGCACTTCATTCTAGAACCCACCCGGCTACATACAATAATCGCATAACGTATGTTATGGAACTCGAGGCGCCGTCTCGTCTTGGAACGGACGAATGGTGCTCCGCCAGCCGATAACGGGCCTTGATCAGTGCGAGGCGGAACCATCCCAACCGGAGCCCTGCAAAGTTTTGAACTTGCCGCTTCGAGGAGACGCGGCAAGAACAGATTATGCGCCAATATTTATGGAGAACGGCGTCTCTTCGTCCAGAGCTGACCTCAATTACGGAAAACTTTCCCTTGGACTCTGCATCTCTGCTGATACCGCCATCATCCCAATACAGGTCGTGCGAGTATCCCTCGTCATTGTCGGCACCCGGCATTGGCGGGTAGAGCGAGAGCACCAGAGGCTTACGGTGTTCGACTTTGGCGCGCATGTGCTGGCTGCGTGAATGTTTTCGGTGTCGAGCAAGCTCAGGATTTCCGGATTATCGAGAAAGTAGTGCCAGACGAAGCGAACGATAATCTCGACACCTTTGGCAGGCGATGTCATCTCAAACTGCGATGACGCTTTGGATTCGGCGCGCCGCGCGATCGTGTCGGTCCGCGCACCATCGAGCCCATGGGCGGCGATCTCATCCATGGCCGCGCGCAAAATCATTTCCCTCGTTCATTCCGGGTATCTCCGCACGCTGATGGTTTGGTCATTCATGACACAGCCCCACCGCATCACATATTGGCGTAAGCCGGCCCCTCGCCGCCCTGCGGCGGCACCCAGTTGATGTTCTGGTTTGGGTCCTTGATGTAGCTCTTGGAAGGCCGCCGCACCGGAGCGAAGTGAGAGGATAACCCAGAGTGAAAGGGTTGGAGCAGGCACGCACGCCGCGCGCCCACACGGCCCGGATCAGCGGGATGCTGACTAAAACCAGACGGGCTTAAGAGCTCTTTTCGTTGATAGGGATATATCCACTGGTGGGTGCGATTAAGTCGTGAACCCGCGCGGAACATTGGGTGCTTTGGAACTTGCCCCAAGTCCATATCAGAGCGACACAGGTCAACCGGCTCTACACGCGCCACCCGCGCGTTCATCGGATGGCTTGATGCTCTAGGATGCGGAGAACGGAAGGCAAAGACCAGAGCGGCGAATGGCACCGCCCCTCTGCCACATTGAAGGTCGGTGTGCTGATCCTTTCATGAGACGAAGGCATGATGGTGCTGGATACCGCCACGCTGACTCGCGCAATCAAATCGTTCGGACCTCTGACGCCAACGACCGTTACGGCTGCGAGAGTATCGCCAGGACATTATCGTGACTGGGTCGGTTTGGCAGTTGGCGGGTTGCCAGGCCTCGCAGCGGAGCAACCACGGACAATGCTATCCCTTTCCGACGCAGGGCCAAGACCCCGGCGGCTTTGGTCGCCGGGGATTTCTGAGATTGCAAGTGCTCAGCCCCGCAATTGAAGATCGGCATAAACCTCTTCGATCCTCGCGGCCTCCTCATCGGTGAGCGCAGCGAACTCCCTGTCTCTCGCACGCTTTGACAGCCTTCCATCGTTCTGGCGCGGGAGCCGAAACAGAAGGTCGAGCAACCGATCCGGCATGTCGATCAAGCTCTGGACCCCTGTCTTGAACGCATCATAGATACGCAGGAACGCGGTCTCGGCCGGCAAATCGACGTCGATGGTGCGGGCGACGCATTCAAACAGGAACTCCGCCTGCGGCGTCAGGTCGAGATAGCGGTAGAAATCGGCGGTGTCGTTCAAAACCTCGACATTGCCACGATCAGTCGCCTGCCAGCGGATATGCGGCAAAAGACGGCGCGAATAGCTTTCGAGTACGGTCCGATAGGCGTCGATGCGATCAAGGATGACGGCCGACACCGGAAAGACCAGGCCCGGCGTGTTGAAGCCACGCTCGGCAAGGACATGGTGGATCAGATAACGATGCAGTCGCCCGTTGCCGTCCTCGAACGGACGGATGTAGACGAAGCCGAAGGCGAGGATGGCGGCGGCGAGCACCGGATCGAGCCGGTGCGCGGCTCCGCGATCGAAGGCGATCAGCCCATCGACCAGTGACGGAAGATCGTCGTGGCGGGCGTCGACATGATCGGGGATCGGCGCGCCGGTCAGGCGGTCGTGTTCACCGATGAAGCCGCCCTCCTCCCGCAGTCCGAGATGGAAGAAACGCGCGTCGCCGATGACGATGCGTTGCAACCGTTCGAGCTCGGCGCGGTCGATCGGCCGGTGGCCGGCTTCGCCGATCACCTGTCCCCAACGCTGGATGCGATCCTGTGGTGGATCTTCTCCCTCTATCTGGAAGCTCGAACGCGAATCCTTGAGCAGCAGGAAGGCGGCAGTGCGCGCCAGAAGATCGGCGGGCACTTCGGCGACGAGCCGTCGTGCATTGTCGCCGAGGCCGCGCGCGACGAAGGCCTCGAGCGCGGGCGTGCGAAAGATCAGCGGGCAGAAGGCGGGCGTGCCGGGGAGGTTGTTCTTCACGCGGTGGCGCGTCGAAGTCGTCCCTTCCACCGCCCATTGTTGCTCAGGATCGACGGTCAGGGCGTAGCTGCCCTGGGTCGCATCGGGCAGATCGAGCCGCGTATCGAGCAACCATTCGTAGAGGAACCAGAGCCTGCGCGCATAGGCGCCGGTCGGCGCTGCGCGGACGATGGCCGCGATCGGCTCCGGACCGGTTTCGCGGAACAACGCCTTCAGGACTGCAAGATCCAACCCCTCGTAGCGGAGTGCAAATGTAAGGTGGCCGACGAGATCCTCATCCGGCCGGTGACGCGGGGTGTAGAGGCTCCAGCCCTCGGCCTGGTAGACCTTGTGACGTGGTCCGATAGCCGACAGGCTGATCGGCACGGGCACGGACAAGCTCCAGGCATCGATCAGGGCGGCATAGCCGACCGGAACGGCGGCTTCCGGCAGTCAGCGCCCGTGAAAAACGCTTGCCTCTCCTGAAAATGACTTCTTCTGCCCCGGCTCCATGAATTTTGATACCAAGCCCTGAAATTGACCTCAGGACAGACATTCTCATGAAATCCGATAACTCACGATGAATTTCGATTGATAATCTTAGATTGGCGTGAAAATCGATTCCAGGCCAAGAATACGAAGGCGCTTACGCGCCGAATACAATCGACATTCACGACAGCGAACAGAACCCTCTCGGACGCATGTCGTCTAAGCACTAGGGCAAAGGAGAATGTGACGGAGACCCACAGGCCGGTCAGGAAGACACGACGCGTTCCAAATTTCTCGGCCAGGGCGCCTGCAGCCATGAGCAGATCATTCATCTTGGCCTCGGCGTGATGGGGTCGCAGAATGGCAGGGTGCTCGCTCGTCGGATCGCCTGAGCCAGTCTGTCATTCGTCTCCGCGACAGTCGGCACCTGTCCGTATTTCACCGCGCCGCGGCTGACAGTTTCGTCAACGATCCGCATTGCCGCCGCGACTGTAGCCGCACATAGCATCACATCGAAATCCTTCGGCGAGAGATCAAGCCGGCTGGCAATTACCTCAGCCATCGTATCTTCGGTGTTTCGCGTCGCCATGTGCCATGGGCCGAGAAGAGCCGGTTCCTCGTCCAGGCGAGCGATGAGATGGATGAGCAGCCCAGTGTCTTTGATCTCCTGGCCGTCGATCTTGCTCATGTCGTAGGTCGCCTGCAGAAACTGTTCCACCGAGACATCATTTGGCCAGCCAAGAAGTCTGTCCGCAAGACGCTGCGACGCGAGCGCGAACAGTGGCTCAACGCAACTTTCCTTCGTACGGAAATAGCGCCAAAGCGTGCGCTTCGAGATACCTGCCGCATCGGCAATCTCGTCGCCAGTCGTGTCGGCGACGCCTTTTTGCAGGAACAAAATGGCGGCGCATCTCGCCACTTCGATATGCGCATCTTCCGGGATTGTTCTGCTCATCCATGCTCCTGGGCTTCCTCACCAAGGATATAGACGACATTCAGCGCCTCATCCACAGCGGCAAACGGTTTCGCTTATCCCCTTGACGCAATTTTCAAGTCACAATAATGACACTTAGTGCCATTATAAAACTCAACGAAAGATATTTATCACCCTGTTTTCTGGAGTCACCGATGCGAACACCCGCCGCGTTCATCGCCCTTTTGCTCACATGTGCAGACGGCAACTCTGCTGATCAACCATTGATAAATTTACCAAACGTAATCTATCCCGAGACAAAGCGGATGAACGTCAGCGACGAGCACTTCGGTCAAACGATTGTGGATCCTTATCGCTGGCTGGAGAATAATAAGTCACAAGACCCTAGGGTCGGGTCCTGGATTGAGGCACAGAATGCCGTTACGCGATCCTATCTCGAAGCGATCCCCGGACGCGACCATTTCCGCAAGCGGATGACGGAACTGCTTGATTATGATCGCTACACCGTCCCCAGAAAGCGTGGAGATCGCTATTTCTTCAACGTCATCAAGGGAAATGAAAACCAGCCATCCCTCTATGTCCGTGAAGGCGTCTTTGGCGACACTCGCGTGCTCATCGATCCCAATAATTGGGCACAGGACGGTGCAGATGCCGTGGCGGGATGGAACGCATCCGACGACGGGCGCCTGCCAGCCTTTGGCACGCAGAAGGGTGGTAGCGATTGGCGGACCATCAGAGTGCTAAACGTCGATAGCGGCCACATATTTGAGGACATTGTTGAGTGGGCGCGCTTCACTCGCATTGCCTGGGCGCCTGATGGATCGGGCTTCTTTTATTCGCGCGTTCCAAAGCCGGTGAACGGAGCCACTGCTGCTGTGGTCGCCAACCACGCCGTCTATTTTCATAGGCTGGGGACAGAGCAAGCAGAGGATCGTCTTATCTACGCGACCCCTGATCGCCCTGAATTATTGCACGGGGCAGACAGGGTTTCGGGAGGACGCTACCTCACCATCTCGTCTACACCCGGCACGAACGAAAGTTCTTTGACCGTCGTCGATCTCGCGTCTAAGGATTGGAAGCCGCGCACGATCATCGCCGACATGAATTCTGCGTGGTACGTCATCGGCAATCATAACCAAACCCTGTTTCTCGCCACGACACTTGATGCCGGGCGTGGCGCGTTGTCTCGCTTAATCTCGCCGACAAGAACCCAAAGCCAAAGGAGATCATAGCCGAGGCTGCCGATGGCGCGGTCGTGGACAGCGCGGTTCTTGCGGGCGACAGACTGTTGGTGAACTATCAGATCGACGTCAAGTCGGAGCTGCGACGCTTCACGCTCGACGGAAAGCCTGACGGCACTGTGAAGTTGCCGGGCGTCGGAAGCGACCGATTTCTGGAAGCCGATGCCGGTCAAGCCTTCTTCGTCTTCACCAGCTACGATGCGCCAATAGCTATCTATCACTACGACATGGCCTCTGAGGTGGTGACCCCCTGGGCGGAGCCAAAAGTACCGATCGACCTCGACCGGATCCATGTCGAGCAGCGCTTCTATCGTTCGAAGGACAAGGCCAAAGTGCCGATGTTCATCATCCGGCGCAAGGATGTTACCAGGCCTGCTCCGACCTTGCTTTATGCTTATGGCGGGTTCGGCCTCAGCCAGTCACCCATCTACGATCCCATGCGACTTGCTTGGGTGGAACAGGGCGGCGTGCTGGCGGTTGCTAATATTCGTGGTGGCGGCGAGTATGGACAGGCTTGGCATCGCGCCGACCAACTCGACAAAAAGCAAACCTCCTTCGATGACTTCATCGCTGCCGCCGAATTTCTGAAGCAGACTGGGATTACATCTCATAAAGGGCTTGCCATTCAAGGTGAATCCGCCGGTGGGATGCTTGTCGGCGCTGTTACGAACCAGCGCCCTGATCTGTTCGACGTCGCACTTCCCGGTGTTGGGGTCATGGACATGCTGCGCTACGACAAATTCACAGGCGGCGCGCTCTGGACAGGCGAATACGGCAACCCGGCGGATGAGAAGTCCTTCCGCAACCTCCTGAACTACTCGCCCTATCATACGATCAGAGACGGTAAGGACTATCCCGCGATCTTGGCAACCACGGCCGACGCGGACGACCGCGTCGTTCCCGCCCACACGTTCAAATACGTCGCGGCCCTGCAAGTGGCCGACCTTGGACCCAAGCCGCGGCTGGTGCGCATCGAAACCCGTGCTGGCCATGGCAGCGGCCTGCCGATCGACAAGGCCGTCGCGCAGACCGCCGATATATTTTCATTTGCCGCCTATTGGACTGGACTGAAAATCGCACCGGCCAAATGATTGATTAACAGGAGAATAAAATGATGACGACATTTCAGAAGCCTGCCCTCAAAGCCATGATGACTATCTGCGTCGGTGGCCTTTTCGGATTTACGTTAGCTGCCTGCACTTCCGCTCAGGACCAAAACTATGAAGACAACCGAGCGTGCTACGGTTCGCGGCATTATAACGGGTGTATGAACCAGCAACAGTACTATCGTGATCGCGAACAACTGATGAAACAGGAAAAAGCTCTGATCAACGCGCAGCAGGCCCGTGAAAATCTAAGGATGCTTCGCGAGATCAGGCGGAAGCGTGGCGATTACTAAGCACTGACTTGCGATAAAAAGCGCAACCACGTGCGGTCATTTTTCCGACGGGATACGTCGCCCGAGACGTTTTATCAGCCGCGGGCGTGGGACACCAGCAGGGACACGACTTCGCGCTCAAGCCGCTCGACAGACCAGCTGTGCACAGGAGCGGATACGACGATGGCTCCCGCCGGACGACCGTCTGGTCCCGGTACCGCGGCGGCAACATTTACCTCTTCGCGGATCGACTGGCGATCCGTGAAAGCCACGCCTCGAACGCTTGCTTCCAGAACCTCCTTGCGGATTTCCTCCTTGTTCGTAACGGTAAAGGGCGTGCCGGGCTGGACGGGGCTTTCCGAAAGAATTCTTTCAATCTCTCCAGCTGGCAGCCACGACAGGATCGCCCGACCACCGGAGGATGAAACGGCTGGAAGTCGCCTGCCCGGATAGGCGGTTCTGAAAGCCGGTTGTGGTCGGCTTTGAACATGCAGCAGGTGGATGATTTCCGTGCCGTCCAGGATGCAGAAGGAACAACGCAGCCCGCATTCCTCCCGCAGCCTTATAAGCCGAGGCCATACCGACCGGAGCAACGCGTTTCCCATCTGGAAACGATAAAGAAGATCAAGCGCCCGCTCCGATACATGGAAAGCGCGTTTGGGCTGATCTTTCTTCAGATAGCCCAGTCCCGCCAACGTATCTGTAATGCGCTGGACAGTCGGCACCGGAAAGCCGGTTTGCTGTGAAAGTTGCGTCAGGGTGAGCAGCGGCGTTTGCGGATGGAAAAACTGCAATAAATGCAGGCTTTTGGAAACAGCCGTCACCTCGAGCGGGTCATTCTCGTCGTCAACCAGCGGCCACAGCGTGCGTGGATTTGGCTCGAGGTTGGCCGGGCGTACCCCCCGTGTCACCATCAACTCCCCCATGCGTGAGACGGTTTCGCAAAGTTGCCCGGTCACCGTGCCTGCTGCCTCCGTGTCTACAGGACCGGAAAGCGAGATCGCAGCAAGCGGCTGGCCGGCTGCATCGCGAAAAGCGGTCGCAACGACATGGTGGGATCCGCCTTCGCCAGTACTGTCAAAGGAAAATCCGACGCTGCGCTCAGAGGCTATCCGCTCGCGCAGCTGACCCGCGTCCCCTGTCCATGTTGCCAGAAATGTATCGAGTGTTGCGGCATCCATAAGAGACAACAGCGCCCGGCCTGGCGCGGTCCCGGCAAGTGCGACGCGGCTGCCAACCGGGGCAAGTGCCAGGGATGCGGCGGGTGACGGGACCCGGGCCAGCGTAACAGCGGTCTTCCCGTCGAGGAGCCAGAGGTCGGTGCTGAGGCCGGTGCGTGCATTCAGTTCCACGACCAACGGCATCACGAGATCGATCAACTGGTTGCTGTAAAGATAGACATGTGCGGGATAACAAGCCCGGTGCCCGAGAGAAAGGACACCGCTCAGTGCGTCGCGTTCAAGCCAACGGGATTTGACAAGTGTATGAACCAGACGCTGGGCGCTGGACCGGTTCATCCCTCCTCGCCTCGCAACATCGGCAATTCTCAGTTCAGGCGTTTCCGGCCCGAACATCTCAAGCACGGCAAATGCCTTCTCCAGCGCGGCAATGCGGGCCCGGTGATCGGATCCTTCTGAGGGACTGGTAAAATTCATTTTGCGACGCAGCAAGATCGTTGACAAGGCTTTCAACGACCCTATAATCGATAGTCGAGAATAGCAATCGCATCGCGGTAAAATAATCCTAAGGGGAACGCCTTGCACACCATGCTTCAATCGGAATGACGTTATAGTCAGCTATGCCTACGTGCTCGCCATGTGACGGCAAGCCGTACCTTGCAGGCCTTTCTTGATGCGGTCTCACAGCCGCAGTTGCGAAAGGTATTGCAGTCGTATGTTTCGCCGCACCTTTGCGGCGGCACAAGTGCTCTTCGCTGCGCAAACTTTCAGGGATCGCGGCGACATTGTCGAAAACGGTCCGGACCAGACGGGTGCCGTGCGCTTGCGTGCGGGCCAATGCCCGCGCGTTCCGGTCGCTACCTGCCAAACAAAAAAGGGAACAGCGAAATCATGCAAGCTAAGTTGACCAGAAAAGCAAGCCGGGCAAAAAGCGGGCTCGTTGCGGCGATCATCGCCCTTTCAGCCTGTGTTGCCGGCTTCGGGACGGATGCCTCAGCCACGACAATGATGGCCGTACCACATTCGGGCTTGCGTATTCTTGATCCGATCATCACGACCGCTCATATCGTGCGCAATCATGGCTATATGATCTATGACACGCTCCTGGCGCTTGATGCCGACTTCAAACCGCAGCCCCAGATGGCTGACTACACTGTCTCTGATGACAAGCTGACCTATACATTCACGCTGCGCGACGGTCTGAAATGGCACGATGGCACGCCTGTGACAGCGGAAGACTGCATTGCCTCGCTTCAGCGCTGGGGCAAGCGGGACACCTCCGGTCAGGTCCTCTTCGACAAGACTGAAAGCCTGACGGCTACGGACGACAAAACTTTTGTTTTCAAGCTGAAGGAACCCTTCGGCTTCTTGCCCGACGTTCTGGCCAAACCGTCTTCGGTCGTGCCGTTCATGATGCCGAAACGCATTGCCGCAACCCCGGCTGATACCGCCATTACCGAATTTATCGGTTCGGGCCCCTTCAGGTTCGTAACGGCCGAGTACCAGCCGGGCGTCAAGTCGGTCTATGAAAAATTCACCGACTACGTGCCGCGCAGTGAGCCTGCGAGCTGGCTGGCCGGCGGAAAGGTGGTCAAGGTCGACCGTGTGGAATGGTTGAGCATGCCCGATGCCCAGACGGCAATCAATGCTATCCAGTCCGGGGAGATCGATTATATCGAAGCGCCGCCAGTTGATCTTTTGCCGCTCGTCGAGAGCAATGACGAACTGACCGTCAAGACGTTAAACACGCTTGGCTCGCAGACCATGGGCCGCATGAATTTCCTCTACCCGCCCTTCGATAACAAGAAGATCCGCCAGGCTGCTCTAAAAGCGATGAACCAGAAGGATGTTCTCGACGCCCTGATCGGCAATCCAGACTACTACACCATTTGCGGCTCCGTCTTCGGCTGCGGCACGCCGCTCGAAGCACTGGCCGGTTCCGAAAGCCTGACCGGCGCGGGCGACATGGAAAATGCCAAGGCACTCCTCAAGGAGGCCGGGTACGACGGAACTCCCGTTGTCATCCTTCAGCCAACCGACGTCGTGACCGTCAAGGCCCAGCCGGTCGTGGCCGCGGCCGCGCTGAGGGCTGCGGGCTTCAACGTCGAACTTCAGCCCATGGACTGGCAGACGCTCGTCACTCGCCGTGCCTCGCAGAAGCCGGTGGCTGAGGGTGGATGGAACATGTTCTTCACCAACTGGATTGTACCGGAAATCATGACGCCGCTTAACAATCCGATGTTGAACGGTCGCGGCGCCAAGGGATTTTTTGGCTGGCAGACAGACGAGAAGCTGGAAGCGTTGCGCGCCAAATACATCGCCGCGGCGACAGCTGAAGAGCAGAAGGCTGCGGCCGCCGAGCTTCAGGCCCATGCCATGGACGAGGTCAGCTACGTTCCGCTTGGCCAGTACAAGAACCCCTCCGTGTGGCGCAACCAGCTTTCCGGCTTCCTGGAATCGCCGGTTCCCGTGTTCTGGAACATCGAGAAAACAGAAGACTGAGCCTCGTGGAAGAACTTGGCGGCATCCTGCGGATGCCGCTGCCTTGCCTGCCCAACCGACGTGAGGATGCTTATGCTCGCCTATACGTTCCGCCGAATTCTGGCCTCCGTTCCGGTAATGATCACGGTTGCCGTCTTCGTTTTTCTCCTGCTGCGCATAACGCCCGGCGATCCGGCCGCCATCATCGCCGGTGACATGGCCACGCCCGAGCAGCTTGAGAAAATCCGAACTGCCCTCGGCCTCGACAAGCCGATCGTCGTCCAGTTCGTCTCCTGGTTCTGGCTTCTTCTCCAGGGAGACCTTGGCGTGTCACTGATTTCCAATACGCCAGTAACCGCGATGATCGGCAAGCACATCGAACCGACCGTGAGCCTCGCGCTCGTCACGATCGTCCTGTCAGTGCTGATTGCTGTTCCGCTTGGGGTCATCGCTGCCTGGCGCCACGGCACGTGGATCGACTATGCCGTCATGACGGTGTCGGTCGTCGGCTTCTCCGTGCCGGTTTTCGTGATCGGCTATATCCTCATCCAGGTCTTCGCCATCGACCTCAAATGGTTTCCGGTGCAGGGCTTCCGGAGCATCACCAAGGGCATCGGTCCTTTCGCGGAACGCGCAATTTTGCCCGCCCTCACACTAGCGTCCATTTACATCGCGCTGATCGCCCGCATGACGCGCGCCTCCGTACTCGAAGTGCTGGGCGAGGATTACGTGCGAACCGCGCGCGCCAAAGGGCTGAAGGAAAATACCGTCCTGTTCCGCCACGCGCTGCGCAACGCCGCAGTTCCTGTGCTGACCATTATCGGCACGGGTTTCGCACTGCTTATTTCCGGCGTGGTGGTAACGGAGAGCGTATTCAACATTCCCGGCATTGGAAGGCTCACCGTCGATGCCATTCTTGCCCGCGATTACCCGGTGATTCAGGGCATGATCCTGCTGACAAGCGGTATCTATGTGCTCATCAATCTCCTCATCGACCTCTCCTACTCCTTCTTCGATCCAAGGATACGGTACTGATGGCCAATTCCACGCTTTTTGGTGCCGCCATGCGGCTGCCCGTCTTCGCCGGCAGAAAAAAACGCGGACGAGCTGTCCTCGTCCCTGCCATCGCGCTCGCAATCCTTGTCCTGATCATTCTCATGGCTGTTCTCGCGCCATGGCTTGCTCCGCATGATCCCGTGGCCATGACACCCTCTGCCCGCCTCAAGCCCGCCAGCGACATCTACCCGCTCGGTTCCGATGCCTACGGACGGGACCTGCTGTCGCGAGTGCTCTATGGGGCTCGCATCTCCCTTTTTATTGGTATCGGAGCGACTGTCATCTCGGTGGCTGTCGGACTGGGCATCGGCCTTGTCTCCGGCTTCTTTCGGTTCCTCGACGCCGTGGTCATGCGGATAATGGACGCGCTGATGGCAATTCCAAGCCTGTTGCTCGCCATCGCCGTGGTTTCGCTGACCGGGGCAAATATCTGGACCGTGATGTTCGCCATTACCGTCCCAGAAATTCCTCGCGTCGTGCGTCTTGTTCGCTCGGTGGTGTTGACAGCACGCGAAGAACCTTACGTCGAGGCCGCGATCGCTGCCGGCTCCAGCCTTCCGAAAATCCTCTGGCGGCATCTGATGCCGAATACCCTGGCACCGCTCATCGTGCAGGCCACCTATGTCTGCGCCTCGGCAATCCTTACAGAAGCGATCCTGTCTTTTCTCGGGGCGGGTGTTTCCACCGAAATCCCGACCTGGGGAAATATCATGGCCGAGGGACGCGCCTATTTCCAGATCAATCCGCAATTGATCTTCTGGCCAGGTCTGGTGCTCTCGCTCTGCATTCTCTCCATCAACCTTCTCGGTGATACGGCGCGCGATCTGCTCGATCCGCGCATGAAGAAAAGGGAGGCCGCGAAATGACGGCTGTTGCATTCGATCCCGCCACCGCGTCCGAAGTATTGCGCGTCGAGAACCTCGTCATCCGCCTGACCGGAGACGATGACAGCGTGCCGGTCCTCAACGGCATTTCGATCACCATCCGAGCCGGAGAAACTGTGTGCCTTGTGGGCGAGAGCGGTTCTGGCAAATCGGTGACCTCGCTCGCTACGATGGGGCTCCTGCCGCGAAATTCTCTTGAACCTGCAGGCGGTACAATCCTGTTCGAAGGTGAGGACCTCCTCAAGGCTGACGCCAGCCGCATGCGGGCACTGCGCTCGAAAAGTATTGCCATGATTTTCCAGGAGCCGATGACAGCACTCAACCCTGTGCTGACGGTTGGCCGGCAGATTTGCGAGGTGCTTCAGGAGCACACGGCGCTTTCAGCACGAGAGCAGAAAAGCGCCGTTCTTGAGATGATGCGGGAAGTGCATCTTCCCGATGTCGAGCGGATATTCGCAGCCTATCCTCATCAGCTCTCGGGTGGACAGCGCCAGCGTATCATGATCGCCATGGCCTTGATCCTCAAACCCAGACTGCTGATCGCCGACGAACCGACCACCGCCCTTGATGTGACGACCCAGAAGCAGATCCTCAAGCTCATCAATGAACTCCAGGAAAAGCAGGGTACCGCCGTTCTCTTTATCACCCACGACATGGGCGTAGTGGCCGAGATTGCAGACACCGTCTACGTCATGAATCGTGGCAATCTCGTCGAGAGCGGTCCGGTCGACAGGATTTTAAGCGCGCCGGAAATGGACTATACCCGCACGCTTCTTTCTTCCGTGCCAAGCCTTCAACCGCGCGAGCCGCGCCCCGCGCTCTCCGACGAGGTCGTGCTCTCGGCCTCGGAACTTGAGAAGGTGTATGGCAAAAAAGGCTTTTTCGGAAAAACCGCGGCGGGAACAAAAGCCGCGACGGACGTGTCCTTCACACTGAAGAAGGGTCGTACTCTCGGTATCGTCGGTGAAAGCGGCTCCGGCAAGTCGACCGTCGCTCGCTGTATCATGCGGCTGATCGACCCCACCTCCGGCTCGATCCGAATTTCCGGACAGGAAATCGCCGATTTCTCCCGCCGGACCCTGCAGCCATATCGCCAGCATATCCAGATGGTGTTCCAGGATCCCTATCGCTCACTCAACCCGCGCATCACGGTGGGGGAAAGTATCATCGAAGGGCCGATAAATTACGGTACGCCGAGGCCGGAGGCCCTGAAGCGAGCGCGCGAACTTCTCGCAATCGTCGGTCTGCCCCCGGATGCCGTGAGCCGCTATCCTCACCAGTTCTCAGGCGGCCAGCGCCAGCGTATCGCGATCGCCCGTGCCGTGGCCATGAACCCGAAGGTTCTCGTGGCCGACGAGGCAGTGTCGGCACTCGATGTGTCGGTTCAGGCACAGGTACTCGACCTCCTTGCGGACTTGCAGGAAAAGCTCGGTATTTCCATCCTGTTCATCACGCATGATCTTCGCGTTGCCGCCCAGATATGTGACGACGTGATCGTTATGCAGAAAGGACGCATTGTCGAATACGCCAGCGGCTACGAGGTGCTGACTAGTCCGGTTCATGCATACACCCGCCAGCTTATCGATGCCGCCCCGGGGCGGCATTGGGATTTCGCAAATTTCCGGCCGCTTGCCCCAGAAGCTGCATAATTTCCAGGAGAATGACCGATGATGCTCCGGCGTGTCGCCTTTGCCGGTTTCATTCATGAGACCAATACATTTGCTCCCACCAAAGCCACTTATGACGCCTTTCTGAAGGGATCGGGCCATTTGCCGCTCTGCCGTGGCGAGGAGATGATCGCTCTCGTCCGGGGCGCCAATACCGGTATCGAGGGCGCACTCGATTATGCCCGGCAAGCAAACTGGGAGGTTGTTCCTGTACTGCGGGCAAGCGCCGTTCCCTCTGCTCATGTTACCGAGGATGCTTTTGAGCGCATCGCCGGTGAGATCGTTGCCGGCATCGTGGCAGCGCTGCCCCTCGACGGAATCTATCTCGATCTTCATGGAGCCATGGTCTGTGAACATCTGGACGATGGCGAGGGCGAGCTTCTGGCCCGCATCAAAAGCGCAGTTGGCAACGACATACCGGTCGCTGTCAGTCTCGACCTGCACGGCAATATAACCAGGCGGTCGGTCGACATCGCCGATGTCATGATCGGTTACCGCACCTATCCGCATGTGGACATGGCCCTGACCGGCAATCGTGCCGCAGGTTTACTTGACCGCCTGATGGACGGTGAGCGTTTTGCGAAGTCATATCGCCAGATCGACTATCTGATCCCTATATCGTGGCAATGTACTGAGATGGAGCCGGCGCAATCCATCTACGGCCGGCTCGCAGGACTGGAGGAAGAGAAAACAATTGTCTCGCTCTCCTTCTTTCCCGGCTTCCCGGCTGCCGACTTCAACGATTGCGGGGCAACTGTCCTCTCCTATGGAACGACGCAGGAAGCAGCTGATCTTGCTGCTGACGAGCTGAAGGCCCTGATCGATGCCAGTGAGCCTGCCTTTGCCGGCCGCGTCTACAATGCCGATGAGGGAGTGAGGGAGGCAATACGTCTTGCCGCAACCGCTGCTAAGCCGGTCGTGCTTGCTGATACGCAGGACAATCCCGGGGCCGGTGGTGATTCCGATACGACCGGAATGTTGCGGGCCCTCATCGACAATGGTGCAGAGAACGCGGCGCTTGGCCTTCTCTATGACCCTGAGGCTGCGCTGGCAGCACAGGCAGCGGGCATCGGCGCAACAATCCGCATCGCGCTCGGCGGAAAATCCGGCATTCCCGGTGACGAGCCGCTCGAGGCCGAGTTCATCGTCGAAGCATTATCCGACGGATTGACACGCGTCACCGGTCCTTACTACGGCGACACCCTGATGCGCCTTGGACCTTCAGCGTGCCTCAGGATCGGTGGCGTTCGCGTAGCCGTCGCCTCTCACAAGGTCCAGATGGCCGACCGCGGCCTGTTCCGTTATCTCGGCATCGAACCGGAAACGTCGAGCATTCTCGTCAACAAGAGCTCGGTGCACTTCCGCGCAGATTTCGAACCGTTTGCCGAGACAATTCTCGTTTGTGCCGCACCTGGTCCAATGGCCGTGGACCCGGCTTCCCTCCCATGGAGGAGGCTTCGCCCGGGCATCCGCCTTTCCCCCCTCTCTACCGCCCTCTCCTGATCCGTCGCTTTTTTGATCTCAAGGATACAGCAATGCCCGTTATAGAGAAAATTGCCGCCTGGCACGATGAAATGACCGCCCTTCGCCGTGACATTCACGCTCATCCGGAAATCGGTTTTGAGGAGATACGAACTTCCGCCATCGTTGCCGACAGACTGGCGAGCTACGGCATCGAGGTGCATCGCGGCATCGGCAAGACCGGCGTTGTCGGCGTTTTGAAGGGAGCGAAGGGGAGCGGACGTACCATCGGCCTGCGCGCCGACATGGACGCGCTGCCGATGGAGGAGCGTACCAACCTGCCATATTCGTCGAAAATCGCGAACCGCTTCCACGGCTGCGGCCACGACGGTCACACGACCATGTTACTTGGTGCAGCGCGCTACCTCGCCGAAACCCGCAATTTTGCCGGCACGGCCGTATTCATCTTTCAGCCCGGCGAAGAAGGCTGTGGTGGCGCTCGCGCCATGCTGGCAGACGGCCTGTTTGAACGTTTCCCCTGTGACGAGCTCTACGGGTTGCACAATATGCCGAATGAGGAGCCAAACAAGATCGGCATCAAGCCGGGCACCGCCATGGCCGGCGCGGATTTCTTCGATTTTCACATCAAGGGACGCGGCAGCCACGGTGCGCGTCCCGAAGGGTCCAAAGATCCCGTGATTGTCGCAACTCATCTGGTCTCGGCCCTGCAATCGATCGTGTCGCGAAACATTTCTCCACTTCGCTCGGCAGTGCTGTCGGTCACGCAGATTCATGCCGGCTCCGCCTACAATGTTGTTCCGGAAGAAGCGACGATCTCCGGCACCGTGCGTTATCTCGACCGCGAGGTGAATGAACAGATCCGTGAGCGTATGCGCGCCATCGCAGCCGGCCTTGCCGCGTCTTTCGAAGTCGAAATTGTAACAGACATTCGCAATGTCTTCGACGTCCTCATCAACACGGAAGAACTTGTCGAGGGCTTCGCTGATGCCGCCCGCGACATCGTGGGTGCAGACCTTGTCTATACGAAGGACGAACCTGTCATGGGCAGCGAGGACTTTGCCGATATGCTCTACCAGGTACCCGGCGTCTACTGCACCGTTGGCCATGCCGGATCGGTGCAGCTGCACAATCCGGGCTTTGTTCTGGATGACAATATTCTGCCGGTTGGTGCGAGCCTTCTGGCGCGTGTCGTCGAAAAACGTCTGGCCGCCTGACGCCCCTGCCCTGCCACGAGATCGGGATTGCCCCCTCCCTTGAGCGCGGGCGTCCCGTCACGATGAAACGAGCCCCCTATTATGGATTTCACCGAACTTCCCTTTGATACTGACGCCATGCTGAAGCGTCTGAGGCCCTGGATAGAATGCGAAAGCCCGACATTCGATGCTGCAGCCGTGGATCGCATGATGGATCTTGCGGCCACCGATTTCGCAACGATTGGCGCCACAATAGAACGAATCCCAGGCCGTATGGGACTTGGCGGCAGCTTGCGTGCACGTTTTGGCGACACGCACGGCACGCCTGGAATTCTCGTCTCCGGTCATCTCGATACGGTTCACCCGGTTGGCACGCTGAAAGAACTTCCCTTTCGTACCGACGGGAAGCGTGCCTATGGGCCGGGCATACTCGACATGAAGGGCGGCAATTTTCTGGTATTGGAAGCATTGAGGCAGCTTCTGCACACGGGCATCGGCACCCGCCTTCCCGTCACTGTCTTGCTGACCCCCGATGAAGAGATCGGCACACCATCGACGCGGGACCTGATCGAGGCTGAAGCCCGGCGCAACAAATACGTCCTGGTCCCCGAACCAGCTCGGGAGGAGAACGGGGTGGTCACCGGTCGCTATGCCATCGCCCGCTACAACCTGGTGGCACGCGGCAGACCCTCGCATGCCGGCGTTTCGCCGAAATCCGGGCGGTCTGCAATTCGCGAAATGGCCCGCAGGGTAATTGAGATAGATGCAATGAGCGACGACGACTGCACTTTTTCCGTTGGCGTCATACATGGCGGGCAATGGGTCAATTGTGTCTCTTCGCTGTGTACAGCCGAGGCGCTGTCCATGGCGAAAACCGATGAAGATCTCGCTTCCGGTGTCGGCCGGATTCTCGATTTATCAGGAATTGAAAACGAGGTGGAGTTCTCGGTCACCTGCGGCGTCACCAGACCAGTCTGGCTCCCGGACCGACCGGAAACCATCGCGCTTTACGAAAAGGCTCGCTTGCTTGCCGACAGTCTTGGCGTTTGCCTTCCCCACGGCAGTTCAGGCGGCGGTTCGGATGGCAATTTTACGGGCGCGCTTGGCATTGCCACGCTTTGTGGCCTGGGGCTGCGCGGCGCAGGTTATCACACTCTCGAAGAGCACATCGAAATTGAAAGCCTGGTCGATCGCGGCAGGCTGATGGCCGGCCTTCTGGCGACGCTGGATTGAGGACAGAGTAATGACAGGCGACATCACCCGGCTCTCCGCAGCCGCGCTTTCCAGGGCAATCCACCTGCGGCAGGTTTCCTGCCATTCCGTAATGGAAGCTTACCTCGATCGCATCGACAGTCTCAATCCGGCCGTGAATGCGATCGTCTTTCGTCGACCAAGCACAGAGTTGCTGGAGGAGGCGCGCGCCTGTGACCGGGAACTTGAGGAAGGGCGCTCGCGCGGCTGGATGCACGGGTTTCCCCAGGCGGTCAAAGATCTCTCCGAAGTTGAGGGCCTGCCGTGCTCCTGGGGGTCGCCGCTCTTTGCCAATTTTGTTTCCACCGCCGATAGTCTCCATGTGGAACGTGTTCGCGCCGCCGGCGCGATTTTCATTGGCAAGACCAACACGCCCGAATTTGGCCTTGGGTCCCATACGACCAACCCTGTCCATGGCCCAACCCGAAACCCCTATGACAAATCCAGAAGCGCCGGCGGTTCTTCCGGTGGCGCGGCGGCGGCGCTCGCCTGCCGGATGCTGCCGGTCGCAGATGGCTCTGATATGATGGGCTCGCTGCGCAATCCTGCCGCCTTTAACAACGTTATCGGCTTCCGGCCGAGCTTCGGGAGGGTGCCGGGCGCAAAAGGGAATGAGCTTTTCCTCGGCCAGCTTGCCACTTCAGGCCCCATGGGCAAGACGGTGGAAGACACCGCTTTGCTTCTCGCAACGCAGGCAGGTTATGAGCGCCGCGACCCGCTATCCCTGGCGGACGAAAGCATGGCAATCCGCGGTCCTGCGGCAACCAAGGGAATGAAAGTCGCCTGGTTTGGTGATTTCGGTGGATATCTTCCTTTTGAGCCCGGGGTTCTGGATGTTGATCGCAAGGCTCTCGCCGTTCTCGCGAACATGGGCTGCGATATCGATGAACTCGTGCCGGATTTCGAACTCCCGAAACTCTGGGAAGCGTGGATGAAATTGCGCAGCTTCAGCGTGACCCATGGCCTGCGCGCCATTTATGACCAGCCGGAAACAAGGTCGCTTCTTAACCGGCAGCAGATGTTTGAATTCGGCATCGCGCTTTCGTGCAGTGCCGCCGATATCTTCAATGCGTCCTCCGTCCGGACAGCCTGGTACCAGTATCTCTGCAGATTGTTTGAACGGTATGATTTCATCTTGATGCCGAGTGCGCAGGTGTTCCCTTTCAATGTCGACCTCTCATGGCCGACCGAAATCGACGGCAAATCCATGGACACCTATCATCGCTGGATGGAGGTCGTGATCGGTCCGACGCTGGCTGGACTTCCCGTGGCGGCCGTTCCCGCGGGTTTCGGCAAAAATGGGCTACCGACTGGCATACAGTTGGTTGGACCACCACGAGATGACCGGGCAACCCTGGAATTTGCACTGGCCTATGAGCAGTCCGCTGATATCCGGACGGGGGATGCAGTCGCGTAATTGCCTGGCGCGCTTTATGCCGTGCATTGAAGCGTGAGCCTGCTTGAAGGCGAGAGACCGGATGCTTCGATAATTTTTGGCGCGGTGAGACTGAAACCTCGCAGTCAAGGCGCCCCGGGAACGCTCCAAGACTATAACTCCAGCTTGCCGGGAAATCCAGTTTTGAGCTGTTCAATTGCAAGCTGCTGCGCCGTTCTTATCGCGCCTGACGCCGGGCGTTGGCCGCTCCCGGATGCACAGCGATATCGACAACGGTTGAATGCCGGCAATGCGGCCGGGCCAAACAACGGGGCAGGTCAGAAGCCGCAGCCAATTATCTTGGCTACAGTCGGTCCAAGATTGCCGGTTCTGCGGGCGACTGACTGGAAGGTGCCCCTCCTACTCCTGCGCACGACATTCGTCTCGCTTACAGGGTATCGCCGGTTCAAGCCCGCGGCGGGCGGCTTGATCCGGCGACAATGCCGGTTATTGCGCCGGCAGTTCGATGCTATTGGCCGAGGCCGAACTCCCCGGTGGCAGGCAGAGAACGAGCCTTGAGAACCTTTATACCTAAACTTCTCGCGCAATCTTCGGCGGACCGAGCTCCGGCGTCGCCGCCCCTTCCCGACCGTCTATCAGTTTCTGCCGTCTTGTTCGAGAGCACCCCGAACTTCTGCGGTTTTGGCGAAGCTAACTTGTCCGCCGATTTACCTTTTTTATTTGATGCGGGCAGAGATCAGCATTTGATGCCTTCGGCATCCCTTGTCACGGCTATATCAAGATGGCACATCTGGGAAGGCTCATCTAACTGCGATTTTCATGACAGTCATAGCTTCCTACATCTACCGCCTTGGCAAGCGTGCCGAAGAACTCCCCTTGACTGGCCGACCGTTCCCCGAGAGGGACGGCGAGTTTGCCTGGATCGGTATCACCGACCCGACCGTCGAGGAAATGGCGAGCCTGAAGTCGATGTTTGACCTGCATCCGCTTGCCGTCGAAGACGCACTGAACGGGAGGCAGGTGCCGAAAGTTGAGGTGTACGGCAATCAGCTCTTCGTCATCATCAAGACCGCTCATCTTGAGGGCGACAAGATTGCCTATGGCGAAACCTGTATTTTCGTCGGACGGCACCATGTGATTTCGGTCCGGCATGGTTCGGCACGCTCCCACAAGGAATTGAGGGAGCATCTCGAACAGTCTCCGCAACTCCTCGAACATGGCCCGGACTATGTCCTGCACGGTATCATCGATTTCGTCGTCGACGGTTATCTGCCGATGGTCGAGTTCGGCCCGCAGCTCTTCAATGTGTTGTTCCAGAAGCATCGTCGTCATCTCCTTGACGTTTGTGAAAGACGACGGGCGCGGTCGTGGGGGCGTGGCGGGGTCAGGGATCGCGGAACGCGACCGCCAGCGGCGGCGAGCGGGGGTGCCGATTTTGTCGGAGTGCAGGTGACCGGAGCGGAGGCAAAATTGGAAGCACCGCTCGTGCTTGAGGCCGTCATGCACCCATGGCATCCTCGGACGGACTGAGCAGACCTTCCTCTCCGCATAGGACCCCAACACGAGGACAGGCTTGCCCGTCTTCGTGTTACTGTACGTGACCAGGTAAATAACTGTGGAGAGCCCAGGCTTTCCGAACGAATTTCCGCGGCGTGCCGATGACAGTGGCGGTCGACGATGTCAGGGATTCAGCATCTGAAACGGTGCGGAGAACATAATTATGACTACAACCAACGAAATCGCCGACAAGATCGCAAGCGAGCACGGGCTTACCAAGACACAGGGAAAAGCCATCGTGGAGGCTGTGATCGCTTCCATCACCGCGGCGGCAGTGGCTGGCAACGAAACCTCGCTGCCCGGCTTTGGCAAGTTCAAGGTCAAGGAAACGCCGGAGCGCGAGGCCCGCAATCCTGCGACGGGCGCAACAATCAAGGTCGCCGCGGCGAAAAAACTGGCGTTCACGCCAGCTAAGGCTCTGAAGGATGCGCTGAACAAATAATCTTGCTCGCCAGACAAAAAATAGCCCGGCGCCGTGCCGGACTAGTTTTCCTGCGCGTTTGCGTCGGGCGCCGGATATCCCATGGAGAATATCCTGGATGATCGTGTTGCTGACCGCGTGATGCGGCCCACGGGCGTGATCGTCCAGCAGCTTGTGAATAATGGCGGATGCAAAGGGTAAGAAGTCGAAACCCCGTGCAATTGCTGCTGTGCGCAGTTTCGACGGTGTTTCGAACTCCCGGAAGGCCGCACCCAGCTAGAGATCCAGTTCCTCATCTTCGGCGTCAGGAAATGCCTGGAGGAAGAACGTCTGAAGCGGGCGGTCGTAACCGATCGTGCCATCCGGGTCTGAGTGGCGGGTTGCGGTTCGGGTGAGAGTAATCGTGTAGCGGCTCATAGCGGCCTCCTTTGAAATGGGGACGCCGGCCCGATAGCGGGGCCGGCGATCTGGATCAGGCCGGGCTGTTCCAGAGGATGACCTTCTTGCCCGGCTCGCCGCCGGGCGCCGGGGCGACGTTGCCGAAGATCACGCCGATCTCAGGCGCTTCGAGCTTGGTCGAGATGTATTCCTCGCCGGTCTGGCGGGAGATGCGGTTCCAGCCTGCGCCGATCTCAAAGCCGGTCTTGCGATGGATGATGCGGTAATCAGGAGCCTCTTCGCTCGCCTTGCTGGCATTCGGGACGAGGGCGATTGGGGCGTTGACCCGGATGGTGGCGAAGACGCCTTCGAGAGTGCCGTCGGTCTTTTCGGTGAGGGTTGCGATCGTGGTAGCCATGGGATTGTCTCCTTCGTTGCATCGGGACCATTCCCGATGGCGCCCGAAGAAGGGGCTGCGCCGCAGGCGTCACCGAAGCTTTAGCGGAGAGGAACCCCCTTGCGGGGTTGACGCTGATCGCGGGCCGTCCCTTAGAAAGGCGACATAAAGAACGGGAATGGTCCTTGATTGCGATGTCGGCAGAAGACCTCGCCTTGGCTGCCCTTTGCGGACCCGCTGACTGCCGCGCTCGTCGCTCGCATCGATGGGTGTTCGGGTTTCCGAATGCTGACCTGCAACCAGCTGGACGCGGCGCGAGCGACCAGCACCGTTCCTGTCCCTTCGTCATTATCAGAGATGACTTTGGTCGGTGTGGCGCTCGATTGCCGTGCGCTCTGGCGCGACTGCAGTTCGGGTGAAGTGAGATCACAACACCGGTTTGGTTCCCAAGCATCGCTCCCGCGCGGGTGATGATCAGAACGGTAGCTGCCGAAAACACCCGCCAGTCGGATAGTTGCCTCATGAGGACGGCCTCCGACGTGGATGGCGCCGACGATGTAGCGCCGGAGATGTGCCGGATGATGACCGTTTCGATCGCCGCTCAATCGAGGCGGTTGACCCGGCTGGTTCGGCCGCGCGTCTCGGCAAACAGTCGGGCGATTTTCATCATGAAGGATTTGCTGAAGCGGCCGAGGATATCTTGGCGCGGCTCGATGTACCAGGAGCGTTCGACGATGTCGTAATTGTATTCGTCGATCATGATCCAGCACCGCTTCAGATCGCTCAAGCCCGCGCGCTTGCGCTCGATATCCGGGATCTCCAGAGCGATCCGGCCCGTCTGCGGCGGTTGGGTGGTGATGGCGAGAAGAGCAAGGTGCGTATCTCCGTCGGCGCCACTTCGGATTGCGATGACGACGCAGACGGGCCGGTGCTTTCGGCCCTCGGTTTCGCCGCGCTGCTGCTGCCAGGCCCAGAGGTACGGGTAAGAGATGACCTCGCCGGGCCGGAATTCATGGCTCATCGTCATAGCCTTCGCCACGCGCCAGGCGATCGATCGCCTCGTCGAACAGGGCTGCATGCTCGTCGGGCATGTCCGAGATAGAATAGGCGCGGCGGGGATTGCCGCCAGCGCTCATGCGCTCATAGTGCTCGTAGCTCATCAGCACGAAACGCGGCTTCTTGTGCCGGGTGAGCATCACCGGCTCGCGGCTCGCGGCGTCAGTAATATCGCCAATTTGTTTGTTCAAGTCGCCTGTCGTGAATTGTTTCATGGCTATCGTCTCCAATACCATTACCCATATAATCCAATTTCACCATTTTTTCCATCTTTTCCATATTTAAAGGAAAACGGCGCTCACGCGCCGTCTCCTGAAGCCTGCCAGACCGCAATACCGAGGCGACGCGCCTTGTCGGCGAGGTTGCCAGTGATGCCGTTTCCAGGAAAGACGATCAATCCGGCTGGCATCACCGACAGCATCTCGTCGTTGCACCGGAAGGGGGCGGCTTTGGCGTGCCTGGTCCAGTTGGGCTTGAAGGCGATCTGCGTGACCGTGCGGGCCCCCGCCCAGCAGGCGGCGAAGCGTTCGGCGCCTTTCGGCGAGCCGCCGTGCAGCAGGACCATGTCGGCGAGCCGCCGACAGATATCCAGATATCGGCACCGATAAAAATAGGCGTCCTGAAATCTCCACCCACCACCATTGATGAGTCTTCCCTGGACGCGAAAACCCACTCCCTGGCGATAGCATCTCCAGTGACGAAGATGATGCTAGCCCAGTCATTATCGACGCTGCCGCATTTCAAATCGCCAAAGACAACGAGGGTAACATGCCCATCGCCCCCTTCAATGCATGTTGAGAATTTGCCACTGACATGCAGGTCCCCGTCAATCACGGTGATCCACGAAGGCGGGGCGAAATCCCCGTCAACCTCCAGATCGCCGCGACGAATGCATGCGTCCGCAGTGTCATTTTGGGGACCTCCCGGAACCAACTGAAACCTCAGAAGGGCCTCGGCCACGGCAGGGTTGGGCAGCTCTCGCGATCTCCGGACTACAAATTCATGCCACTCCGCTGACGTTACACTGCTCAAGTGCACCAGTTCTCTCCTCTTTCGTCCAACGTAACTGAACGCCTGCCTGCCACCGGAAGCGGACCTCAGATGGCTGATATAAACATGTCCAGCAGGGTCGGTTTGCGTACAAACGGCTTCACGGAGTACTTTGCAGCAGTGGACTGTTTGGAGAGGGAATGATGCCGGAAAGACTTTTACCAGTTTTGCGTCTGTTGTCGGTCGTCATCGCGCTGCTAGGCCCGGCGGGCATGCCCGCTTTTGCAGAATCTCGTTACGTCGCGGCAGGCACAGCTGAACAGCCTGGCGATTTGGGTGAGGTCAAGGATGTCCTGACCTTCAGCGGGCGAACCGGCGAAGGGCCGATGAGAGACGCATGGTTCTCATTCACGCTCCCGAGGGCCGGCCGCGCCAGGATCGCGGTAGACCAACCAGACGTCACATTCGATCTTCGCCTGCCTGGCAGTCGAGGCGTCGATGGCGTTGTGATCAGTACCGCCTTCTCGCGTGAGGCCAGCATAGAGTACGAAGTGGATGCGGGAACGTATCTGTTGCGAACCTATGCGGACACGTCCTCAAGTTGTACCGTCACCCAGAAGGCAAACTGAGACAGGCACGGATCGAGTGGCTGGCCTGGCACTCAAATGGCTGGCAGCATGAATGACAAGAGGCGGCAAACTATCCGCCCGCCCTGAAATGACCGCTGTCGGAATTGCCGCTCATAGTCCTGACGTCCAAAAACGGCGTCGGAAGCCGAACGGGCAGTTCGGGTGGAACCATCATTGAGGAAATCATAGATATCGGCAGGCATTGGCTGTGCGTTGTCACGTAACCTGACGCACAATTAGATAAATGGATTGCAGGTCGCCAGCGAATCCTGCATTGCGATCAGGACGTGTCCAGAAGTCACGTTTTTGCGGACCCGGCCAGTCTTCGGGCTGGCCGGTTTTGCATAGAGCGACTCGCCAGCCAAGTCTGTTTTCAGATGCAAAAAGTGCTTCGACCTGCCCTATTGTCCCTGATCGCTTTGATGATCATCGCGCTGATTGTCGTGATTGGAGGTGTCATTGGATGGGACGCGGGGTGGATTCGTCTTGCCGATGACCATGCCCCCACGATCAGCCGCGATCATGTCTCACAGGTCCTTTCCATGGATAAAAAGTAGGCCTTACTACTCGCTCTACCTTACTTACCATTGGAACGATAACGCAGGCTGAGAAAAGCGAGCTTTTGGCTTGATGCAGGCCTACGCGGTATTCAAACACTCCGGATGGAGCAGCGACCGATCATGGTTGATTACTCCGGGGATCGCCCTTTTCGCGTATAAAATATTGCCCGGCGCTTGAGATCACTATATTATAAAGTAATCATTTGATGTCCGAATATTGATTTATAATTATTGTATTTTTGTAAAATATTGGAGACCCCATTGCGTTACGCCGTAATTTTAAGAACGACGAACGATGAAAATCCTGTTTTTGAAAGCGATGACATCACGCGTTGCCTGGGATGGATTGCCGATCAGGCAAAAACCGATCCGACAATGGCAAAGGAAGAATACAGGGTAGTTGATAGAGACTTTGAACAAAGCGTCGGAATAGAGCAGGACGAACAGGTCCTGCGCGGAAGGTGGGACATTACCTCCGGCAGCTCTGATCCCGGTTGACCGGTCGCCGTTGCCCGTGACACATCTCGCCTATGCCCATCACGCCGCGGAAGTGGCGCGCGCGCAGTTCGGCGACAAGCTTGCGCCAGCAGATGATATTTTGCCGGAGGTGCGTCTGGCCGATGCTGATATCAAGGCGCGCATCAAAGAGATTAACGACCAATTTGATGCAGCTCGGCCGAAGCGGTTCCGGGTTCGGGTAAAAAGCTATTCAACGGACAGGATATCCATCGCAGTTTCCCATGCAGAAAGCCCCGCGCGCAAAAAGCTTATGCATCTCAACAGGCGGGGCAAGACAGGGATCGAAATCATAGACGCGATCAATAGAAGCGTCCGAGAAACCGTGACAGCAAATCATGATGAGAAAATCGCGAGATGGTTCCGTTCAACCTATGGAAACGAGCTGCTCAACCCTCAGGCAATCAGTATCGATGACGGTTTCAACGTGCTCGTTATTGTGCCCGGGGACTCAAGTTCCCGCGTAATGCACAGGCCCGACCGATATCCGTAAATTATCCACCCAGCTCGCATAAGAAGGTGCGTCGCCACATATCTCGTAGCCATCGCGGAAAAACCGCCGACTATGATCGAGAAAGAGATCAAAAGTGATATTGTTTCTTGATGACCAACGAACAAGTAGAAAAACGGGAACGCCCCGCTTACTCCACAAGCCGCTGCAGACAAGTAGCCCGACCCCAACCAACGCCGCAGGTTCGCGAACAATACCCCTGCTATAAAAGCCGGTATCACGCCCATTAACCATCCAAACAGCGCTAAGAAAAGCACCTCGGAAACGGACTCAATCCGTAGTGCAAATGCAACTGTAGCGAATGTCGTGCCAAAAAGCGGGCCAATAACCATCGAAAACAAGATGATGTTCCAAGTCGTGGAGGGAGACGAACGAGACATCAGCACACCTCAAACTACGGCGGAACCCTTACCGCACTTGTGCCACTTCATCTGGTGTGCGGTCTGCCCGTCTTTCCCGTAGCAAAATCTTTTACGATCAAGCAACACTGGGTCAAGCGATCATCCGTACCGAATTGCGTCTGTGCAGCCAAAGCTTGCTTGCCTCGTGGGTCTGCAAGCACTTTCGCCGAATATAGCTCTTTCGCGCGAACCATCCCGTCCCTTGAGGGGAGGATGACCGCCGCCGCCGCAAGCGTGGTCAGTTGCCCTTTCTGGGCTTTGTTGGAACGAGGCCTTCACGTTGCATCTGCTTGCGGGCGAGCTTCCTCTGACGGCCGACTGCTTCAGCCTTTTCCCGCGCTTTTTTGATGGATGGCTTCTCGAAAGCTTCACGCAGGCGCATCTCGCGGAAAATGCCCTCGCGCTGAAGCTTCTTCTTGAGAATGCGCAGTGCTTGATCGACGTTGTTATCGCGTACTAAAACCTGCATGGGGCCTCTTGAGGTCGTAAAAAACGGTACGCCACCATACTCGGTTTAGCGTCGAAGCCAATACCGATGATTTCTCTCTAACCGACGACGTTTTGTTAAAAGGTTTTCCGGTGCGCTTTTACAGCTCGGAGGACCCCTCGTCTTGATCCGCTGCTATTGCCTTGACCATCTCGACGATACGATGACGGACCTTAGGGTCCGCAATCTTTACGAACTCCTGATTAAGCTGGAACCCTTGGGGTGAAGCCAAGAACACTTGAAGATTGTCTTGAGGCAAATCAACAAGGGATGCGTCCTGACCCGGGCTGTCTTCAAAGAAAAACGAGACTGGGACACTGAAGATACTGGCGATGTTTTGAAGTCGGCTCGCGCTGACGCGGTTGGCCCCACGCTCGTATTTCTGGATTTGCTGGAAGGTGATGCCGAGACTGTCACCGAGCCGTTCCTGGCTCATGCCGCTCATGGTCCGGCGCAGTCTGATGCGACTTCCAACATGGACGTCAATTGGATTGGGCTGTTTTTTGCCGGTTTGTGACATCATTTTCCCCTTTGTTGTGAGATGCCGCGCTGAAACGGTATGGATGAAAGTCAGGTGCACGGCAAGACAAGGGAATTGACGAGGCACATCGTACGTTTCAGCTTCGAGCGTATGAAACGTTGCTCGGATCCCACAACTCTTTGAAATTTACCCCTGCGGCCTGGACTTCCGGCCATCACAGAGAATGTGGGATGACCCGATACAGCTACCTGCTCGAACAAAGCACCTGGCCCGATTTGAACATTGGCGCGGTGCCCGATGAAATTTTTGCTGGTCTTTTCCAAACTGGAAGGTGGCGGATTTCCGGCAAACGCCTCGAATTACGGATTGAAGATAATTCGAGGCGTTTATTTAGAGGAACATCTCAGGCGGCCGAAGCGAACCGAAAGTTGTCGGACGTCAGAGACGCCAAATCGACATCCCAAAGGGTGATAGACGTGTGTGGGTCAATATTGATAATTGCATTATCGCCCGCCTGATTGCTGCCGGCGAGTATTGAGGAGAGGGAAACGGCCTGCTCTAAATGGAGTTCTATTAAATCCGTTTCCACATCAAAATCGGCGATGATGTCATGCCCACCGGTATTGGAGAAGATAAACGTGTCTTCCCCCGTCCCGCCGATAAAAAGCTGATCTCGGCCGTTGCCGGCAAGCGTATCATTACCTGCGCTACCAACGATGACCAAGGAATTGCTCGTCGAGATTTCCACAGTCGGTTTTACCTCTTCGGTTGCGACAGTGAAGTAGACATCCGCGATGTCGCGTGTTGTGCCATCGTTCAACGTATAAGAAGAGGTCAGGGGTACATCGTTCAATTGATTGGATACGGCCTGGAATGTAGCGTTGAGGGTTATCGAAGCAATTCCAAGGTCTCGCAACGAATGCAATTCGGTGGCTTCGGACAAGCCGTCCGAATTAGCGTCCTGCCAGACAAGCAGGGAGTCGTAGATTTCGTCTGATGCGTCGATAAGCCCATCGCGGTTGAGATCGTATTCCGAAAGAACTGTAAACCCGTCATGATCTTTGCTGCCGAAAAGCTCGGCGCGGGAGTCGATCATACCATTTTTGTTTTTATCGAGTGCAAGGAAGCCGTCTTCTGGAGAAATCCAACCGTGCGCAATTTCCGTCTGTTCGGTCAGATCAAATTTTGCGATGCTATCGAGTATTGAAATTGTTTGCACGCCATCGCCGTTCAAGTCGAGAACGAGAGGGTCTTCCCCAATGGTTTCGTGAATCTTCTCGATCAGATATGTGTCAAGAGTCTGAGCCAAGTTGTTTATGGTCGAAATATTATTGTCGATAGACTTGGATATACCTTCGACTACGGCCTTATTTTCCTGATAGAAATTCGCGAGATTCACAATTGCTGTCGTGAGCTGAGATAGTAAATTGATAGCGTCCCAGTCTCCTGTCGAATCCATGAGATTTTTTATTTCAGCCCAAGAGGTTTCCCCGGACAATATTTTCTCGAGACTAAGGTTGGCTGAGAAATACGAGCTGAGTGAGTTTACGGCGTTTCGGGCATCCTGGATTTTATCTCTGTAAACTCCGACAGTATCCGAATCGACCACAATGGGCTCCAGAACTGTTGTGCCATTGCTTTCGTCTGCGGCCCACTCTTGGAGTTTGTCAATTATTTCATACCAGTCGGCGTCCTGAACGAGATCAAGACCGCTGCTGATCCCGTACCCGACTGCGACACCGACGATTATTCCAGTAATGACGCCCCCGGCAGTTCCCAGTACCACAGTTCCGCCTACGTACGCGGCGACACGAGCCACTACGAAATCCGTTAGCGCCCCGCCTGCCATTTCTCCGACAAGGCCCGGGATGCCGTTTTGCTGATAGGCAACGTAAAATGAAGCCGGAGAGATTGTTGCGTAGAGCAACTTATCCATCGCGCTCGTTAATATCGCTTTGTGTTGTGGAGAAAGATGCTCGCCATAGGCAGCGTTAAAGCTGTTAAAGTAATTGTTCGCAATGCTCAGGTATTCCTGAAATGATTCGTAGTCAGGGTTATTCGTTTCTGCCATCGCCACTATCCTTCTCTATTTCGTGGACACCCTTAGAAATCTTGTTTCCCTTGTAGAATCCGATTCTCTGGAGAAGGATCGCGCCGGCGATGAGAACCGGAACGTAAAAAACCTCATTTAGACCGGCGAGAAACATTACCAGTGACGCGATAAGTAATAACAATCCGATGGTAATGCTCCAGGAAGCCCATGCGGGTAGCCAAAGAGTTCTGGATACTTTATGATTCAGACGGTTCACCATGCTTGTCGCTCCTCGAGTCCCTCAGTCAGCCCGCGTCGAAATCAAACAAAAACTATACATTTTTACTCATGAATACATTTCCTGTTTAAGTTGTAAAGTGCCTGTTTTAATAATTTGCGGTTCCCCTGGAGTTATCGATGGATGGGTCGTCGTGGCATAATGCGGGTGTCATCGAGCACCGCTCGCGGCAAGATACCTGACATCGTCAAGCTAATCGACGTATCCCTCTAAGGACCGTGCGAGGATGAACGTTGTACTTTTTTGCGACTTCCCGAACGGATCCGCCGGCATTCAGAACGCTGCGGATTTCCATGCATTGTACCTCGGTCAACGCGGGACGCCGCCCGGGCAATTTCCCTCGCGCCTTCGCAGCCGCAATGCCGGCGATCGTTCGCTCCCGGATCAGTGACTTCTCGAATTCGGCAAGGGCAGCGAGAATGTGAAATATCAACTGACCTCCCGCCGACGACGTGTCTATGCTCTCCGTCAGGGAAACGAAGCCTATCCCACGGCGCTTCAGGGAATCGACCATGGATATCAGATGAATGATTGATCGTCCGAGACGGTCAAGTCTCCATACGACCAGAATGTCGCCACGTCGAAGCGCCTTCAGCATCGAAGACAAGCCACCACGTTGTTCGTTGCTACCCGACACACCGTGATCTTCGAATATACGGTTACATCCCGCCAGACGTAGTGCGTTTCTCTGTAAATCAAGATGCTGGTCAACAGTTGAAACGCGCGCGTAACCGATCCTTGTCATGTCGCCTATGAAGCCTTCCATTTCACACATTCCAGATCACGACTTGACAGAAACGAACGGTTTCGCGGGATGGGCATTCACTCTCTCGTTCAGGTCTTGAATTTAACAATGAGAGGCAATTACGCGTAGAACGATAACCTCCCGTCCGTCGTGACAAAACCGTTCGTTTCTGTCCGTTTTGACGAACATCGATTGAAGCCTAATGTCTCATTTTCCGATCTCGTGAGGCGACTCACGGACGCGTGGCTGGAAAGTTCGAGCCAATTGGGCTCTTCAGACGTAATCTGCCGTTCTGTGAAAGACCTCCTCAAAGTCAACATGGCGCTAATCGTCGTTGACATGGCGAGAGCATCACCCGACTGGCACATGGATTTCGTCCAACAATATGGTATTCCAACGAGTCTGGTAGACGCCAAAGGCCTCCAAGCGACCGGTAGCCTCCGTGACGTTTCGATGGGTCTCGAGCGGCACGTTATTGAAGCCTGCGAAAAGGCGGTCGGAGACGGGCGACCGATTACTGGAAGGATCGATCGAGTATTTCAGGATGCACGGGTTGTCGCCAGCGGCATCGTCGTGCCCGATCCGTCGGCAAAAAAGGCGTGGTGTGTCATTCTCTGTGAGGTTCACTCCATCTCAGCCGTCGTGCAAGACGTTCGTTTCGACGACATTGATCTGTCAATTATCCAGCTACTGCGAGAAGGGCTGTCCGCGCGCAAGGTCGGCAATCTGCTCGAGTTGTCGCCGAGGACGGTGGAACACCGTATTGAACGGATGAAGGCTCGCGCCGGGATGAAATCGATTGTTCCGCTGTTGACCATGAGAATGTGACCGCCGCATCTCGTGACGGATCAGTCGCCCCGACTGACGAACTTGAGGGTGGAATTATTGTTCATTTTGTAGTCGACAATCTTGCACCCGTTTTTCTCCCGCACAGGCGCAGCCCCTTTTAAAACAAGGGTGTGCCATCCTTGCTGATGGCCAGAAACACTATACTGAGCAGGATCGCAGCCCTCCTTAAAGACATAAGCGGTTCCGCGGATCACAGTATTATCGTCGTACGGGTTCCAAGGCGCGTTGGCTTTGAATAGTAAAGCACCTGGTTTGACGGTGCCAGCGATCGACATTTTGGGATCGCGATAGATGATGGTTCCCTTACTGGGTGACACGATCACCGCCGATCCGTTGTGGTCGAAGACTTCACGGTTGTCGACCGACGTCTGCGCGTCCGAGGTGAAGTATTGATCGGTCGGCTGAGAGCCGCAGGTCGGCAACATCGTGCCGGATGAATAGAGGCGGCCATCTTCTTGACGCGTCAAATAGAAATAGTAGTTGCTGTAAGGGTCTTGAGCCACAGGACCACCTAACCCCTTATCGTAGACCGCATCAACCCACCAGGTGCACGTAGCGCCCTTGCCCTCGATTGAGAAGGTGATCCGCATCACCGTTCTCGATTTCATGTCATCGATATCGAGGTGGCACGTTTGGTCATTGCCGCAGTCCCGTGACCAGTGCCCCCGGAACTCTTCACGGCTAGCAACCCTATCCGCAGCGGCGGTCGAAGCCGAGATCGACAGCAAGAAGACAGATGTGATGACGGTCGATTGCACGCAGCGAACTCCTGTGATTTTGACGATGCCGACCACCGAGGATGGGCGGCCGGCCCTCGTGTCGCGCGACATGGATGGCAGGCGACCGCGCAAGTCATGACGTGGTTTCAAGTGTGGGCTCTGTCAGAGCTTGGGTGCCGGAGCGGCGCTGCTCGTGTTCTTCGCCCTAGCAGCATCTATCCTTTTTCGTGCGTCCTGATTATCGGTCTCGAAATCTCGGACGAGATCAAGGTGGTTCATCATGCCCATGTCGAGTTCAGTTGCTAGACCGGTCTCGGTACCGCGGACTGAAAACTCAATGTACAAGCCGCAGAAGGCCGCGCTCTTTTTGGCTTTTCCTGCGGTGTGGTCATCCAGTCCTACGGGGAAGTCGCTCGTCCCGATACAGCCGAGCGATGACTTGATTTTCTCAGCAGGCGCTTCGGCAGATGTGAATTTCCATGCCGCCCAGATGCTGTTGCCGTCGTTATTAACATATGACGGTTCGCCGAACTTTTGCATAGCTGCTGTATAGACGGCATCCGTGGATGGGCGCTCGGATGGCCTGAACTTCAGCTCACGACGGACAGCAAACAACTTGGTGCCGCTTCCGGGCCCCGTGAACGCAAACTGCATGCGTTCATGTTCCATGTCGTCAGGACGGCTCAGGTCATTGTACAAGGTCCGTCCGTTCGCAACCCACTCAGTGCCTTCCGGAAGCTTCCATTTCGAGAAGCTGTATTGGCCGTCTGGACGCAGCTCCTGATACCTGGCGACAACCTGATCGGCATTCATGCCGAGCGCCATTCCGTTAATGTCGAATTCTGCGGCATGGGAAGCCGCCGTCGCTGCACTTAAAAGCAGGGCCGATAAAATGATGTTTTTCATTTGATGCTCCAGAAGAAACGCGGATTTCGCGATTATCGACGACCGGTCCAGGCCTGCCACACGCCGCCGAGTACGAGCAGGCCAAGTGCAACGCTAGCGCTGCCCAGTGACAGTCCGCCAGACATCGAAAACTGACGCGCGGCCGTTGAGCCCAGCATCTGCGACATTTGCCTGTTCGCGTTAGTCATCTCATTCATGCCATTCAGCAGCGTTGCGATGACGTAGATCGCGCTCCCTACGGCGACCGCCAGAGCTGCAATCTCGACGACCCGTTGGTATGGTCGCAACTGCGGTGCCAGTCGGCAGCCGATACCAGCGAAAAAGGCCAACGGCTGGAGGTATGCGACGCCGCCAAGAAGATGAGGCGAAGGAAGCGCCAGGCCGCCACTGAAACCCATGACCTTGAGATTGGCGATCGGAAGTGAAATTGTCGCAACCGAGAGTGCAGCCAGTACTGCCGAAATTACGACTTTGTTCCTGTCCACGGACGGAATCGGGTTTTCATGCGTATGTGTCAAAACCAGCCCCTTGTAGATAATACGATGGGGCCGAAATCGCCCCGTCGCGGACAATCGGGGAGCCGTCTTACCGATGAGAGAATTTCCGAGGGGGAATTTACCCTGCGACGAAATTCAGGACTTCGTTTCTCGGCACATCGTCAACATGGTGCTGATAGGCCAGGGTAAAAATACCCTGTGCGGCATCATGGAATCCGGTGATTGGGAGACATCAATTTATGGATTTCATATTTTCGACAATGGCCAAAGAGACACCGTTCAGTGCGGTTACGCGCACGATGATAGACAACTGGCTCCAAACCAGCCCCGAAGATGTCGCCAGGCCGGAGGCAGTTTACAACGACATCCTCGGCCATCTTTCGATCAAGATGCGACTGACCCTGTTCACAGTGACAAGCGACAATCCAAAGAAATGGCACATGAAAGCCATCAGGCATTCCGGGTTCACTTCTCGTATTTTGAACATCAATAAAATTTTCGCCGACTGTTATGTCGAAGATTTCAAAGACCAGAAATACATGGAAGACGCGACCATTCCTAGACTTCGCCAGGTCATGGAGTTACAGCCGCCGTCCATGGAACTCGTGAAAACGCGGCTATTCGGCGTCAACCTTGATTATGATCGTATTCTGATACCGCAGAAAAATAGGGCGAGACCGCAATGGGGCATCTCATCGTCCTACGCCCAGTTCCTGCTTAGCTCGCCTCCACAACACGAGAAGCTTGTTGTCGCCTACGAGGCGATGGTCCAACTTTCAATAGAAGGGGCCACTGCGAAAGAAATCGCCGAAACGCTGGGGGCGTCGCCACGAACGGTAGAACACCGTATCGAGCGTTTGAAGATCAGCTACGGAGCGCGGCATACCTTGCATTTGATTGCCGTGCTCGTGACGGCTCATGCTGAGAACATGGCGGAACCGACATCCGGATGATCAACCGGTCGATTTCAATCCTTGGCAATGGTCACTAATCGCAATCGTTGCCTGCGAAAAGTTTTCGGCCGCAATATGTTTTCTTCCGACATCATATATCAGGTCGGGATGCGCAATCTCAATATCAAGGGGATATCCTCTAGCAATAGAAGCAAAAACTGCCCTTGATTGTTCAACCGATAAATCGCTGACGATGCCAAGGATA
>NZ_JAVAYA010000033.1:0-39434 GCF_041954855.1 Agrobacterium sp. LR_9 | reverse complement strand
CCTGTCCCGAGCATCTGCAACGGATTGATTTCACAATACGTGGATAGGTCCTCGGGACAGGCCCGAGGATGATGCCGAGCGTGGGAAGACCGCTCGCAATCACTCTCAGCCGTTGTGTCATACGGCCGAGAGTGACGACATTTGCGGAACGAGCAGACCTCTGATCGAAGGGCCAATTTCCCGCGAAGCAGACGCGTCGTTAACGGTTGCCGTGTCTAGCCCGGGATGAGAGAGCGGCGTTCACAGCCCGTCTCCCCGTCAGTATTTGTGGATTGCTCTTAGATTTCCTACATATAGGATGTTGGGGTGTTGCGTGGTCGCGTGGCCCGTGGATTGTGGTTCTGCGATGCGGTAACGCCTTGAATGTGCATATGGTCCTAGGTACCGTCGCCCGACGGCAGGGAGTGAAGGAATGTCCGGCTTTCAAAGGCTGAATATCGTGCGGAAGACAGGGTTCGTTGCCGGTGTGGCGGCCCTTGCGATGATTGCCGTTTCTTTCAGCGGCGGTCCGCTGGTGGCCGCAAGCTGCCGTACCGACGCCATGGCCGGCATCGACTGGCGCGAATGCAACAAGCGTCTGCTGATGCTGGGCGGCAGCAATCTCGATTCGGCAATGCTTTACGGCACGGATTTCACCTATACCGACCTGCGCGGTTCGTCGCTGAAGGGCGCCAATCTCGAGAAGGCCAAGCTTATCCGCACGGCCCTTGGCGAGGCGAACCTGCAGGGTGCCAATCTGACCAAGGTGGAAGCCTATCGCAGCGATTTTTCCGCCGCCGACGCCACCAACGCCAAATTCGTCAATGCCGAAATGCAGCGGACCAAATTCGAAAACACCAAGCTGGACGGCACGGATTTCACCAAGGCCGAACTCGGCCGCGCCGATTTCGAGGGCGCGACGCTGAACGGCTCGAAATTCTCGCTGACCAATCTGTCGCGGGCCCGTTTCGGTGGCGCCAAGCTCGGCGGTCCGGTGGATTTCACCAGCGCATTCCTGCTGCTGACGAGGATCGAAGGGGTCGATCTTTCCGCTGCCACCGGCCTTGATCAGAAGCAGATCGACATTGCCTGCGGCGACGCCAAGACCAAATTGCCGAACGGACTCACCGCGCCGGCCTCCTGGCCGTGCCCGGAAGATCCGGACGACGACTGACAGGAATAGCCGCGCGGTCTTGCGCTCGGCCCAAACATTTCCATAAGCGGAAGAGAAGCGTCCGCGATGCGGACGCCTCACCTTTGATCAGAAGCCCGAAAGCACGATCTTGCCCTTGGCCTTGTTGCTCTCGATCAGCACATGCGCCTTGATGAGATTTGCGGCATTGATGGTACCGAAAACCTCGGTCAGCGTCGTCTTGATCTTGCCGGCATCGACCAGTTCCGCCACGTGGTTGAGCAGCCTGTGCTGTTCGATCATGTCAGGCGTCTGAAAAACCGCGCGGGCGAACATCATTTCCCAATGGATCGAGATGCATTTGCGCTTGAAGGCCATGGCGTCGAAACCGCCGGCCGGATCGTCGATCAGCGCGAAACGGCCCTGCGGCGCAATGGTCGCCACGCTGTCGGCGGCATGAATGTCGCTATGGGTGGTGGAGAAGACAAAGCCCGGCGCACCGAGCCCGAGCGCCTCCACCTGCGGGGCGATCGGCTTGCTGTGATCGATGACGTGATGCGCGCCGAGTTCCTTCACCCACGCAATCGTCTCGGGCCGTGAAGCGGTGGCAATGACGGTGAGATCGGTCAGCGCCCGCAGAAGCTGGACGGCGATGGAGCCGACGCCGCCCGCGCCGCCGATGACCAGAATGGCGTTGGCCGCGCCCGGAACCGGCTCCTTCACCCGCAGCCGGTCGAACAGCGTCTCGTAAGCGGTGATGGCGGTTAGCGGCAGCGCGGCGGCTTCCTCGAAATTCAGGGACTTCGGCTTTGCGCCGACAATGCGCTCGTCCACGAGATGGAACTCGCTGTTGGAGCCGGGGCGGTTGATGACACCGGCGTAAAACACCTCGTCGCCCGGCTTGAACAGCGAGACCTTGTCGCCGACGGCCTTTACCACGCCCGCCGCATCGAAGCCGAGCACGCGGGGTTCGCCGTTTTCCGGCGACTGATTGCGGCGCACCTTGGTATCGACGGGGTTCACCGAAACGGCCTTCACTTCCACCAGAATATCGTGCCCCTTCGCTTCCGGCTGGGGCAGGTCGATATCGACGAGGGCGTCTTTCGCGGTGACGGGCTGGCTGGTCCTGTAACCGATGGCGCGCATGAACAGTCTCCTTTGCTTGTTTGCGTGCCTCTTACTTGATACATATGAACATCGATCGCAAGAATGCACATTTTGTGATGATACATACAAAAAGGATACTGGGATGTCGCGACCGCGCGCCAAGCTCACCGGCAACTTTCCCGGCTGCCCGGTGGAGTCGGCCTTAAGTTTCCTCGATGGCAAATGGAAGGGCGTGATCCTGTATCACCTCATCAATGAGGGCACGCTGCGCTTCAACGAGCTGCGCCGCCATATTCCGAGTGTCACCCAGCGCATGCTGACCAAGCAGCTGCGCGAGCTGGAAGAGGCCGGCCTGATTTCCCGCACCGTCTTTCCGGTGGTGCCGCCGCGCGTGGACTATGCGCTGACACCGCTCGGCGAGACGATGATACCGGTGATTTCGGCGCTGAAAAGCTGGGGCGACGCCCATGTCGTGTGCAGGGACGGCGCGAAATATACCCGCCTTCCCGAGGCGAAGGAAAAGGCCGCCTGAAAAATCACGGGTAAAAGCGCACCCCTTCGCGCGCCTTTTTCATGGTGCGATGCAACATGTATTTGCCCCGATTGATGCATAATGCTGCGATCTCGATTCGCAGCAGGGACATCAGGACACATGAGCATCGGTTGGTTGGAGGCCGCATTTCTCGGCTTTTTGCAAGGGCTTACGGAATTTCTTCCGATTTCTTCAAGCGCGCATCTGAGGATCGCCGGGGAGTTCCTGCCCTCCGGCGCGGATCCGGGAGCCGCCTTCACCGCGATTACGCAGATCGGCACCGAAGCGGCCGTGCTGGTTTATTTCTGGTCGGATATCATGCGCATTGCCATCGCCTGGCTCCGGCAGAACTTTCGCCTTGGCGAGTATAACAAGGCCGATGCCCGGCTCGGCTGGCTCATCATCATCGGTTCCGTGCCGATCGTCCTTCTTGGCCTGTTCTTCAAGGATGCCATCGAGCACTCGCTGCGTAACCTTTACATCACCGCCGTGATGCTGATCGTCTTCGGCATCGTTCTCGGCGTTGCCGATAAAATCGGTGAGAAGCGTTACAAGCTGAACCAGCTCATTTGGCGAGACGGTATCCTGTTCGGTTTCGCGCAGGCCATGGCGCTTATCCCCGGCGTTTCGCGCTCGGGCGGCACCATCAGCGCCGGCCTGCTTTTAGGCTATACCCGCGAGGCGGCCGCACGTTACTCCTTCCTGCTCGCCGTTCCCGCCGTCTTCGGTTCCGGTTTTTACCAGCTCTTCAAGAGCATCGGCGAAGACAATCCAGTCGGTTGGGGCCCGACGGGGCTCGCGACCCTGATCGCCTTCGTTGTCGGTTATGCCGTGATCGTCGTCTTCCTCAAGCTGGTCTCCACCAAGAGCTACATGCCCTTCGTCTGGTACCGCGTGGTCATTGGCGTTATTTTGCTTGGACTGCTGGGAACGGGCGTCATCAATGCCGGTGGCTGAGGTAGCGGAGGGCCACTTTTTTAATAATTTTCCAATGTTCGGCGAAAATCTTGGGGTGCAAATGATGGTCTTTCGGCAGGCACGACATGGACAGATTGTCCGGTTCAACTTATATTGGTGCTGAACATTTTAGGGATTATTATGTCGGGAAACTGGGGTAAAAAAACTAGCAATTTTGGTGGTAGGTCGGCTTCGACGGGACGTTTTGATATGAACCCGCCGAAGCGCCAAAATTTAACGCCCCCGAGGTCAGAGGGGGCGAGTAATCTGTTGCTGCGCGTCAGTGAAGCTCTCCGATCGGCAAATGAAAAAACAGGTTTTGTGAGAACTGATGCCAAAAAATGATCAGGAGACTTTTGCTTATCTAACTAGCCAAACCGATACCTCGTATGAGATCAATCTCCTGACCTATGCACTGTTCGCGGACGAGAAGGCGAAATGGGTGGAACATTTTGCCAAGCAGAATGGTACCTTCCCATCCGTGGCGGACACGGAGGCTTGGATATCGGGTATTACGGACCAATATTTTGAACACATGCGTTTGCGAGCGGCTAGGTATTTCGACGCGGCGGCCCGCGAATACATGTTGCCGGAAATTGAACAGGGTAAGAAAAATCTGCTCGAGGCGTCAATAATCAAAGAAGTAAAAATTGCTGGCTCGTTTTGGCGCCAAATTAGTATTGCGATACTAACAGCAGTTCTGGCTCCTATAATAATAGGCGGAATTATTGCTGCATTTTTAGCTTACAACGAGGTTTTCCCTACCTTCGTTAAAGTGCCAGTGCCTATTGGGCAGGGAGGCTAGTTGCGAATGCGAGTCGAATTCGATTGCTATCAATCTACTATCGACGCGATTGAGCCTGGCGTCTTTTTTAGTGCTTCCATAGGTGGCAAGGTTACGTTCTGTTTTTCTGTTCAACACGAGCAGGACACCGGGTTGCCAAGTCTGTTGACTTTATGGCCCGGTCATCCTGCCCTGAAAAATAAAGTGGGAGTATTGCGCGGATCGGTCATAACAGAACAACCCATTCTAGTTTATGATTCCGCTCGTATCGTACCGTCTCCGAACCCTCAGCATCTGGATTTAGAGGCCTATCGGGGCGCCCCAGTTGGATCACTAATGCTTGTAGGACAAGAGTTTTTTATTCAGGCCGAAACCGGTCAAGGGAAGGCTGCCTTTTCGTGCAGTGATGGTTCTCGCAAGAAAATTTCATCGGGCTTAGACCACTGGATCGTTTTTACTTCTTGGGAGATCATGATTTCCGGTCCTGGCGGCGAGCCCCATACTCTTTGCGTACTTGATAGCGGGGAAGTCCAAGATGTATTCCGGTGATGTCCGTTTCTAGGTTACCGCTCGCATATATTCCCTCGGCGGATACACTTTGATTTTACCGCCTCGGACGCAGGTTTCCCTCACGCCCGAAGCAATCATTTCGCTTGTTCAAAGCAACGTACCGCTGAGGATCACCAGCGCCACCGAGAAGTAGATGATGAGCCCGCTGACATCCACCAGCGTCGCGACGAAGGGGGCCGAGGCGCTGGCGGGATCGAGCCGCAGGCGCTGCAGCACGAAGGGCAGCATGGAGCCGGCGAGCGAACCGAAGGTGACGATGCCGACGAGGGCCGCGAAAACGGTGGCGCCGACCAGCAGCCAGTGCTCGCCGTAGTCGTAGAAACCGGCTTGCTGCCAGAGGCTCAGGCGCAGGAAGCCGATGGCGCCCAGAATGCAGCCGAGCGTCAGGCCCGTCGGAATTTCCCGCAGCAGCACCCGCCACCAGTCGGAAAGCTTGAGTTCGCCGAGCGCCAGCGCCCGGATGATGAGCGAGGTGGCCTGCGAACCGGAGTTGCCGCCCGACGACATGATGAGCGGAATGAACAGCGTCAGCACCACGGCCTTTTCCAGCTCTCCCTCGAAATGCTGCATGGCGCTGGCCGTCAGCATTTCACCGAGGAAGAGCGCTGCGAGCCAGCCGGCGCGCTTGCGGATCATGTCCGGAAAGCCGATCGTCATATAGGGCTTGCCGAGCGCTTCCATACCGCCGAACTTGTGGGCGTCTTCCGTCGTGTCGGCGATCATGGTGTCGATCACGTCATCGACGGTGACGATGCCGAGGATATGCGAACGGTCATCGACGACGGGAAGCGCCAGAAGATCGTGCTTGCGGATCAGCCGGGCGACATCCTCCTGCGACATCAGGGGGCTGGCGCAGACGATGCCTTCCTTCGATGCGACGGAGAGGATGGAGGCGCCGGCTTCGCCGGTCAGCAGGCGACGCAGCGTCACGACGGTGGAAAGCGTTCCGTCCTCAGCCAGCACATAGATGGCATAGACCGTTTCACGCGACCGCTCGACGACGCGGATGTGCGAAAGGGTCTGTTCCACCGTCCAATTGTCCGGCACGCTGACGAATTCGGTGGTCATGATCGAGCCGGCGGTACGCGGCGGATAACCCATCAGGTGCTGGATGGAGAGCGCCGTCGTGCGGTCCAGCCGGGAAAACAGCTTTGCGCGCGGCTCTTCGGCCATTTCCGCCATGACGTCGGCAACGCGGTCGTCAGACATCAGATTGACGAGGCGGGCGGCCTGTTCGACAGGAATATGGGCGATTATGGCGGCGGCGCCATGCAGTTCCGGCCGGTCGAGAATGGCGACGGCCTTTGCCTGCGGCATGGCGAGGAGGGCGGTTACGGCCTCGGCGACATCCAGCGTGTTGAGGTGCTCGACGCGTTCGGCAATGGTGGTGGAGGAACCGGCGTTTCCGCTACGAAGAAGACGTGCGGCCTTGCTGGCCCTCTGGGAGAGGTTGTGGAAGTTCATGATTGCTCACCTTTCCGTCGATTCGCCGATCACGGCGAACGCGGTGGTGAGCCGACAGCGGTCGGATCAGTTCACGTTCGCCGGTCTCGGCAAAGGCAATCGACTGCTACTGTCGCTAGACATCCAATGATGCTCCGTTGAAATCCGCGCCGTGCTGATTGGCCTGCGCGTACGGCCGTGTTGCGCCTGAAACCGAAAAGAGTCAAGCACCCGATCATGAAATTTCCGCAAGGTTCTGCACCGTGGCGAGGGGCGGCGGCGCAGGCTTTAAAAAAGGCGGCTTCAAGCCGCCTTTTCGCGCCGCTCTACGGTGACGGAAACAAGGAAAACGCCAAGCCCGAGAAGGGAAAGAAGCGCGCCCACATAACCGGTGGAGGCGTAACCGAAACCCATGGCGATGACGAGGCCGCCGAGCCAGGCGCCGAGTGCATTGGCGATGTTGAAGGCGGAATGGTTGGAGGCGGCGGCCAGCGTCTGCGCATCCTGCGCCACATCCATCAGCCGCGTCTGCACGGCCGGACAGGCGGCGAAACCGCAGCCGATCAGGAAGACGCAGAGGCAGAGCATGAAAGGATTGTCCGCCGTCATGCCGAACACGGTCATGACAAGCACGTTGAAGGCGAGCATGCCGCCAATCGTGCCGTTGAGCGAAATATCGGCCAGCCGCGAGCCGACCACATTGCCGACATTCATGCCGATGCCGAACAGCGCCAGCACCATGGAGACGGTGGAAACCGGCATCATCGCCACATCGGTGGTGGTCTTGGCGATATAGCTGAAGACCGAGAACATGCCGCCGAAGCCGACAGCGGCGATGGCGAGCGTCAGCCACACCTGCACGCGGCGGAAAGCGCCGAGTTCGCGCCACACGCTGGCGCCTTCCTCCACCCTGTCACGCGGCTGGAAGAACCAGAGCAGAGCCACCGTCAAAAGCGCGATGCCGCCGACCAGCATGAAGGCCGCGCGCCAGGAAAGCAGCTGGCCGAAGAAGGTGGCGAGCGGCGTGCCGAGCAGGGTGGCGATGGTGAGGCCGAGCATGACGCGGCCAACGGCGCGGGCGCGCTTGTGGATCGGCGCCATGGAGGCCGCCACCAGCGCCGCAACCCCGAAATAAGCCCCATGCGGCAGGCCGGTGATGAAGCGCAGAACGGTGAAGCTCAGGAAATCCGGCGCGACGGCGCTCAAGATATTACCGGCCGCAAAAAGCCCCATCAGGCCGAGAAGCAGGGTGCGGCGCGTCATGCGCGCGGCGAGAACCGCGATGATCGGCGCGCCGATGACGACGCCGAGCGCATAGGCCGTGATGACATAACCCGCCTGCGGAACGGTGACGCCATAGGTGGTGGCAACGTCCGGAAGGAGGCCCATGATGGCGAATTCGCCGGTGCCGATGCCGAAGCCGCCGGCGGCAAGCGCCAGTTCGATGAGCGCGATGGCAAGCGGGGAAAGGGCCACGGCAGGAGCGTCCGTGTAAACGGTTTCATTCTCCGCGCCAGGGCGGGCTTCGGACATATTCGACTGGCTCATCGTGACCTGAAAAGCGGGAAGGGCCCACAGAAAAAAGGGCAAGACCGTATGGGAGCGGTCTGCCCTGACTGGAGATGCGCGGTCATGAAAATGACCTTAAGTGATCCCTAACATGAAATGATGCGTTGCGGTAGAGCGATTCTCGGCAAAAGAGCATCTTCACGCGATGGTGTTCGGAACCCTATATAGGGTCAGGCATTTACGCGCGGCTGCCTCAATGGATCGGGTTGGAAACATGAAGCTCATTGCAATTTTCAATCGTGACGGCGGCACGTTTCGCACCACCGACATGGAGGCCTATTGCGACCATGCCCGCGAGGTCTTCGCCCGCGCCGGCCACGCCATCGATTGCCGTCTGGTCTCCGGAAAGGATATCGTCGAGGAAATGGAGCGCGCCGCCGATGAGCCGGGCATTGAAGGCATCATTGCCGGCGGCGGTGACGGCACGATTTCCGCAGCAGCCGCCATCGCCTGGAAACACGGCATCGCGCTCGGCATCATTCCGGCCGGCACCATGAACCTCTTCGCCCGTTCGCTGAAGCTGCCGCTCGATATTCGCCAGGTGCTGGAGACGCTGGCGAATGGCGAGATTGCCAGTGTCGACATCGCCAGCGCCAATGGCCGCCTCTTCGTCCACCAGTTTTCCGCGGGCCTGCATTCGCGCATGGTGCGCTATCGCAACAATCTCGCTTTTGCCTCCCGCCTCGGCAAGATCAAGGCAAGCGTCCGCGCCGCCATCAACGTCATCCTCAATCCGCCGGTCTTCGAAGTGGAATATACCGTCAACGGCGAAACGCAGCATCGCAAGGTCTCGGCCATTTCCGTCTCCAACAATGAATTCGGCCAGAGCTCGCTGCTGGTGGCGGATAATGTCTCGGGCGGCCATCTCGGCTTTTATCTCACCGACCCGTTGCGTCCTTCCGGTGTCGCGAAGCTCGCTTTCGACATTCTGCGCGGCAGGCTGAAAGAAAACGCCGCCGTGACCGCCATGACCGTGACGGATGTGGAACTGCATTTTCCGAAGAAGCGCCATGACCTGCGCTGCGTCATCGATGGCGAATTGCTGCCGATGGAGCGGGATGTGGCGCTCGAAGTCCATGCCGGCGAATTGAAGGTGCTTGTGGGTCGGTCGTTCTTCGCATAGCGCGTGACTGAGGAGCAGCGACACCCGCCTATGGACAGGGTGTTTGCCGCTTGTTTCTTCTCCCCGAGGGGGAGAAGTCCGCGGCAGCGGGATGAGGGGGCTACGGTAGAGATATTCGGAGAGCTAGCCCCCTCATCCGACCCTTCGGGCCACCTTCTCCCCGGCGGGGAGAAGAAACCCAGCCGCACTCGCTCGTCCAAGCCGCCCCCTAAAAAACGCCAGCCTTGCCAAATCGAAGCCGCCCGGCCATGTTCGGCGGGCGCGGTGGCGTGAGCGCCGCTGCCTTTATGGGAGTGCGATCTGTCATGAATGAAATCTCCAAGCCGATGTCCAATCTCGCCGCCATCGATGCCGCCCATCACCTCCACCCCTTTTCCGACATGGGCAAGCTCAACGCCGCCGGCACCCGCATCATCGAGCGCGCTGAAGGGGTGTTCATCTATGACAGCACCGGCAAGAAATATCTCGACGCCTTTGCCGGCCTCTGGTGCGTGAATATCGGCTACGGACGCCGCGAGATCGCCGATGTCGTGCAGCGCCAGATGAACGAACTGCCTTATTACAACGCGTTTTTCGGCACCACCACGCCGCCCGCGACGCTTCTGGCGCAGAAGATCGCCTCGCGCGCCGGGCCGAAGATGAACCATGTCTTCTTCACCAACTCCGGCTCGGAAGCGACCGATACCTGGTTCCGCATGGCGCGCGTTTACTGGAAGGCGCTCGGCCATCCGACGAAGACCAGGGTAATCGCAAGACGCAACGGCTATCACGGCTCGACGGTGGCGGGCGCTTCGCTCGGCGGCATGAAATGGATGCACGAGCAGGGCAACCTGCCGATCGAGGGCGTGGCCCATATCGGCCAGCCCTATTGGTATGCCGAGGGCGGCGATCTTTCACCGGCCGAATTCGGCCTGAAGGTGGCGCGCGAACTGGAAGCGAAGATCGATGAACTCGGCGAGGAAAATGTCGCCGCTTTCGTGGCCGAACCCATTCAGGGTGCGGGCGGCGTCATCGTGCCGCCGGAAACCTACTGGCCGGAAATCGCCCGCATCTGCAAGGCGTGCAACATCCTGCTCGTCTCCGATGAGGTGATCTGCGGTTTCGGCCGTCTCGGTTCATGGTTCGGTTATCAGCATTTCGGCGTCGAGCCGGATCTCGCCCCGGTCGCCAAAGGCCTGTCATCAGGTTATCTGCCAATCGGCGGCGTGATCGTGTCCGATCGGGTGGCGGAAGTGATGATGTCTGAAGTCGGTGACTTCAACCATGGCTTCACCTATTCCGGCCACCCTGTCTGTGCCGCCGCTGCGCTGGAAAATCTCCGCATCATCGAGGCTGAGGGGCTGGTAGAGCGGGTGCGCGACGATATCGGCCCCTATTTCTCGCAGGGCTGGAAAAGCCTTGAGGACCACGAACTGGTGGGCGAGGCCGTCAATGTCGGCCTGATTGGCGGCCTGCAGCTAACGGCCGACAAGACGACGCGCACGCGTTTCGCCAGGCCGGACGATATAGGAACCGCCGTGCGCAATCATTGCCTGGCAAACGGCCTCGTCATGCGCGCCACGGGCGACCGTATGCTCGCCTCGCCAGCCCTGACGATCAGCCGTTCCGAAGTCGATCAAATCATCGGGACGCTTGTCAAGGCGCTCGACCATCTGCGCGATACGCGAGAGCATTTCTAGGAAAAGTGGGCACCGGTTTTCCGGTAAAGAATGCGAAAAAAGAATCCAAAGGGAGGACTAAAATGGCAGGACAGGAACATCATTACACCGTTCAGGTGAAGTGGACTGGCAATCGTGGCAAGGGCACCTCTGGTTATCGCGATTATGAGCGCGACTACACGATTTCCACGGCGGGAAAAGCCGATATCGCCGGCTCCTCCGACCCGGCCTTCCGCGGTGATCCCTCCCGCTGGAACCCGGAAGACCTGCTGGTCGCCTCGCTCTCGGCCTGCCACAAGCTGTGGTACCTGCATTTCTGCTCGGTCAACGGCATCATCGTTGAAGACTATGTCGACAATGCCGAAGGCACGCTGGTGATGGAAAAGGATGGCGCGGGGCAATTCAGCGAAGTGGTGCTGAAGCCGGTCATCACCATTTCAAAGGGGGATGCCGCCCGGGCGGATGAGCTGCACCATGATGCGCATGACAAATGCTTCATTGCGCGCTCCGTGAATTTTCCGGTGCGGGTGGAAGGGACGGTGAAGGTGGTTTGAGGCTCACGCCAGGCGCAGACCGAGATGATCGGCCATCGGCTGAAAGTCTCGGTCATTTTGCAACAGCGTGTGCCCGTGCTCGATACAGTAGGTACCGATAATGAGGTCGTTGCTTTTTCTGATCGTATAGCCGCGCTCCCGCATGAAGCGGTAATTGGCGGCGGCCTTGATGGCGAGCTGGGGCGATATCATCGCGACGCAGGGAAATTCGCCCAGCATCTGCTCAAGTCGGCGCGCATGATGACCGTCACGCGCGCCTCTAAGCACCTCAAGAAGAATGATATCGCCGATCAGAATTTCGCCCTGCGCCATTAAGGCGCGAAACTTGGCGGAGAGGGTGGGCGCGTCTTTTCGAATAAGTGAAATCCAGGCAGAGCTATCTGCTACGATCATTTGGCGTTCTTCGCATCCCAGTCCGTCTCAGCATCCCAATCCGTCCGCATCTCGTCCAGATCACCTTCCCAGCCCATGCCCTCCAACGCATCGAGGGCGCGCATTTGACGATGAATGCGCACCAGATCGCGCAACGCCTTTTCCACTGTTGCCTTTTTTGTCGAAAGGCCGGTGATTTCCATCGCCTCGGCGAGCAAGGCGTCATCGAGTTCAATGTTGGTGCGCATCGAAAACTCCTTGGTGTATCGATTTTCGAAATAATACACCAAGGACGCTTTCCGCGATATCTGTTTTTACTGGAACGCCGTCTCGTAAAAGCTTCGAAGCTTGCGCGAATGCAGCGTTTCGGTGGGCATGGCGGCGAGCTTCTGCACGGCGCGGATGCCGATCTGTAGATGCTGGGCGACCTGGGTGCGGTAGAACTCCGTCGCCATGCCGGGCAGTTTCAGTTCGCCATGCAGCGGCTTGTCGGAAACGCAGAGCAGGGTGCCGTAGGGCACGCGGAAGCGGAAGCCATTGGCGGCGATGGTGGCCGATTCCATGTCGAGCGCTATGGCGCGCGACTGCGACAGGCGCTTGACGGGGCCAGCCTGATCGCGAAGCTCCCAGTTGCGGTTGTCGATGGTGGCGACGGTGCCGGTGCGCATGATGCGCTTCAGCTCGAAGCCCTCGTAGCCGGTAACTTCCGCCACGGCGCCTTCCAGCGCCAGCTGCACTTCGGCAAGCGCCGGGATCGGCACCCAGACCGGCAGGTCGTCATCCAGAACGTGGTCCTCACGCACATAGGCATGCGCCAGAACATAATCGCCAAGCCGCTGGCTGTTGCGCAGGCCAGCGCAGTGGCCAACCATCAGCCAGGCATGCGGGCGCAGCACGGCGATGTGGTCGGTGATCGTCTTGGCGTTGGAGGGGCCGACGCCGATATTGACCAGCGTGATGCCGGCATGGCCCTTCTTCTTCAGGTGATAGGCGGGCATCTGCGGCAGGCGCGCGAGCACGGCATCCGTTTCCGGCTTGTCGCAACCGGCGGGGGTGACGATATTGCCCGGCTCCACGAAAGCCGTGTAACCCTCGCCGCCATTCTTCATCAACTGACGCGCCCATGCGGCGAATTCATCGATATAGAACTGATAGTTGGTGAACAGCACGAAGTTCTGGAAATGGTTGGCGCTGGTTGCCGTATAGTGGCTGAGGCGGGCTAGCGAATAATCGATGCGCTGCGCGGTAAAGGGCGCGAGCGGCGCGGGTTCGCCCGGCACCTGATCATATTCGCCATTCGCGATGAGATCGTCGGTATTGTTGAGGTCGGGCGTATCGAACAGATCGCGCAGCGGCACGTCGGACAGCGAGGAGGCCGCCGCCGCCTCGACATAGGCGCCTTCGCCGAAAGCGAAATGCAGCGGAATGGGCGTGGCCGATTCCGAAACCGTGACCGGAACGCCGTGGTTCTTCATTAGAAGCCCCAGCTGTTCCTTAAGGTAATGGCGGAAAAGCTCCGGCCGGGTGATGGTCGTCGTGTAAACGCCGGGGGCGGTGACATGGCCGTAGGAGAGACGCGAATCGACATGGCCGAAGGTGGCGGTCTCAAGGCTCACCTGCGGATAGCAGGCGCGGTAGCGCCCGGCAATCGGCGCGCCCTTGGCAAGCTCGGTAAAGGAATTGATCAGGAACGCCGTATTGCGTTCGTAAAGCGCGGTCAAAGCCGCCACAGCTTCTTTCGGGTCCGTGAAGGACTGCGGCGCGAAAGGCTCGGGGCTGATGAAGGTGAGGGGCGGAATCGTTCGTTTTGCTATTGTCATGGCCCATTATAAGAGGCCAATTTCGACAGGCAAGCGACAGAAATACGAAGAAACTGAAAAGAAACGCAAAAAGGGCAGTTCGAATAACGGCGGGTCGGCGGAAAATTTCAGCCGAGCGCGCCGCGCTGCAGGCTCATCAAAAGCACGAAGCCGGCGCCCTTGGAGGCGGGGCGGGGATCGGCCTTGTAAACCGCAAGTCCGGCGACCGGACCGAGAAAGATCGACGCCATCAGCACCAGCCGCAGCGCGGAAAACAGGCCGTTGGAAAAACTTGTCGTCATCGGCCTGTCCTCACAACACGACGGGGCAATTGGCGGCGGGCGAGGGGCTGTGCTGGCAGGCGATCGCCGCGCCTGCATTCACCCGCTGGAAACTGCGGTTCGGATTAACGACGAGCGAGGCGAAGGACATGGCGAAGATCGCCATGAGAAACGCGAAGATTGCCAGTCGGCTGATCAGCTTTGCCATGTCCATTCCCCTTATTGGAGTTGATGGACAGAGTTTTGCCACACTCGGACTGAACGGACCCTGAGACCCCGGTTCATATGGCATTCAGGGATGTTAACAGGCGGTGACATGGCAGATTGATGCCGCAATGGCGCCGGGCATCTCGCGGGCCACCCGATTTTCGATCAGGACAGAGGGGCTTCCGCACGTGCAGCAAGATCGGTCAGCAGGGTCTCGAATGCCTGAGGCTGCGTCACATCGACAACCGGCACGCGGTGCTCCCGCGCGGATGCCAGCATGTCCGTATTTTCCCGCAACGAACGCTCGATAAAGGCGTCGATGATCCGCCGCTTCTCAGCCGCTGCATCTTCATAGCGGGCGTGAGAGCGCATTCTCTCGAGAAGAAAATCATTGCCGGCGTGGAGAAAGACACCGGCGACCTCGCCGCCAAGCAGGGGCGAGATGAATTCCGGCCGCAGCGCCGCGCCCTCGAAGATCGTGGGAGTGCCGGTGCCGGACCTGCTGTCGATCATCGTGCGGATCAGCGGCCAGATGTTCTGATGATGTATCTTCAGGAACCAGTGAATTGTTTCCGCCGAGAGCCGCGCGTAATATTCTTCCACCGGTGCCGGAATGCCCGGCCATGGCCTGCCCGGATGGCGGGCGAGACTGTCGGTCGATATTGCCTCGCAGCGCAGCCTTTCGCTCAGCAGGCCGGCAAGGGTGCTTTTGCCGACATGCGAGGTGCCCGCAATCAGGATTGTCGAAAGGGTGGGGCGCATGCGTCGCTCTCGTTGGTGTTGGGCGCAACGATACATCAACGGATATATGGCTTCCATGCGGCGTGCGCCCGCAGTCTCGGGCAAAATCCTTGGCAGCGCACCGTCCCGTCAGGCGCGGGACCGCAGGCGGCAGGACAGAAGCCCGCCCGCCGCCCTGTCGATTACAGCCGCGTCCAGGTCTGCGATTTGCACAGAACCTTCAGCACGCAGCCCTTCATGCTCAGCGAGTTGCCGGAAACGGTGCCGGAGCCGCTGTAGGTCTTGTCATTGGCGGGATCGGTGATTTCACCCGAATAGCTGTTTCCATTGCCGGAAAGCTTGCCGATCTGTTTTCCGGCGTGTTTGCCGGTCTTCAGCGTCACGCAGAAGGCGCCGCCGCAGGGGCCGATCACGGCAGTTTCGCCACTGGCGGTCTTCCAGTTGCCTTCGATTGCCTCGGCGGCGAAGGCAAGGTTGCCGCTCAGCATGAGGGCGGCGGCAATCGTCATTATACGCTTCATAAAATTCCTCCCGAAATGCGCGCAGGCTTTCTCGAGCCGGCGGCCCAAAGACGTAATGCGCAGATCAAACCCTTTTGGCGGGCGAATGCGCCATCTCTGGCCCAAGCCGCCTGCGGCGCAACGATTGCTCCTTGCACCGCGTTATCCTGTGCCCGTTTCATCCTCATGACGGGCAGGGCGGATAGTATTTGACGTTCACGTAAAAGGAAACAGAAATTTGCGGCCCCGGCGCGGCATTTTCAGCGGCGGGAGGAGCGAAAGAGGGAGAATTGGAAAATCGCTGTTTTGATCGTGGTGAAGGAAGGGTTTAAATCCAATTCTAAACTTTTCGTAAAATTCGCCGCAAAGTCCTTAATTTCCGCGGCTCGTGATATTTAACGAAAACCCAATTTTACCAATCGTTTGCAGTTTGTTTGCGGCCCATTAATCATGCCTTTTAAGCGACCGTTGAAGGCCCCGTGGCATAGTGAACTCATCAAAAGCGCAGGGAAAACCTGCCGGACGAAAGGACAAAAAAGCCGCAAAAGACGGCAGGTCCGGACGATGGCCTCGACAAGAAGGCGAATGATGAAACAGGCAGAAGGACAGGGATTAAAACAATGGCACGCTTTGAAATTCGCGATATCGAAATGGCTGCCGGTGGCGAAACCCGCGCCGACACTCTTTGCAATCTCGGCCTGGTCTATGCGACCGGCCGGGGCTGCAAGGTGGACCTGATCGCCGCCCATAAATGGCTCAACATCGCCGCGATCCGCGGATCGGAAAGAGCCGCTTCGCTGCGCGCCGATCTCGCCCGCAACATGACGAAATCGGAACTGGCCGAAGCGCTGCGCGCCGCCCGCGACTGGATGACGATGCACTGATTTACCCAAGCCATTATTGAGATTGCCGGCCCGGTTCCCTCCAGTCCCGATGACCGGCGCAAAGGAAAGTAAACCCGAAGGGGAACGCGGCGAGGGCTTCGAAAAGGGCTTTTGCGCTGACACATCAAACCGCGACCGGCAGGAACAAGGCCGGCGCGGTTTTCTTATGTTTGGCGATGTCGCTTCGCCGGAAAACGATTCGCGGGCAGGGGCTTGCGGGCGGATGTTGAATCGCATTCGCATCATCCTGTGATGAGGATGAAACCGCTACGGCAGGCATGACAGGTGCGGTTTTCGAATCGCTTCCTTCTTCCGTCATGCCGGACCTGATCCGGCATCCAGCCACGCCGCGTCTGCGGCGTGAAAGGGTCTTTCGCGATCAAGGACTTGATCGCGCTGGATTCCGGCTCAAGGCCGGAATGACGGCACTCGATATCAGCCGATCGCCTTGAGGACCTTCGGCAGCGCCTCCTCGAAAAGATCGAGCTTGTCACCCGGCCCCACGCTCACGCGAATGCAGCGGTTGAGCGGCGCGACGCCCGGCATGCGGATGAAGACGCCATGTTCCATCAGCCCATCGACGATGGCGCGGGCATAAGCCCCGTCGCGGTGGCAATCGATGGTGACGAAATTGGTGGCGGAGGGGAGCGGGGAAAGGCCGTTATTGCGCGCGATTACCGAAATGCGCTCACGGGCGTCAGAAATTTTGCCAACGACTTCATGCAGATAGACCTGATCCTTCAGCGCCGCCAAAGCGCCGGCGACCGAAATGCGCGCCATCCCGAAATGGTTGCGGATCTTGTCGAAGGCTTCGACATTGCCGAGCGTGCCGATGGCGTAACCCACGCGCGCACCCGCCAGCCCATAGGCTTTCGAGAAGGTGCGCATGCGCAGAATGTTCGGCTGGCCGATCAGCTCGTCGATGGCTGGGACGGCGCTTTCGGGCGCGGTTTCGCAATAGGCCTCATCCAGAATGAGCAGGCAGGTTTCCGGCAACGCGCGGGCAAAGGCGATCACTTCGCTCGCTTCCCACCAGCTTCCCATCGGATTGTCGGGATTGGCGAAATAAACGAGCGGCGCATTTTCCCGGATGACGAGATCGAGAAGCCCGTCAAGGTCTTCGTGATCGTCGACATAGGGTGTGGTCACGAGTTTCCCGCCAAAACCGTTCACATGGTAATTGAAGGTGGGGTAGCCGCCAAAAGAGGTGACGACAGGCGTGCCCGGCTCGACGATCAGCCGCGCGATCTCACCCAGCAGCCCATCGACGCCGCTGCCGATGGCGATATTGCCGCGTGCAACGCCATGGTGGATGGCAAGCGCTTCCTTCAGCTCATAATTTTCCGGATCGCTGTACATCCAGGTCTCGGCCGTCGCATCGCGCATGGCCAGAAGCACGGAAGGGGCGGGGCCGAAGCCGCTCTCATTGGCGCCGATACGCGCTTCAACCTTCAGGCCGCGGTTGCGCTCGATGGCTTCGGGGCCGACGAAGGGAACGGTTGAGGGAAGCGAAGCGGCAAGCGGCGTGAGGCGGGAAAAGGCTGACATTGGCTGAGAGTTCCGGTACCTGTGTGTTTAAAACCCGGCTCACAATAGGTGCAAAAAAACCGGACGCAAGGCGCAGCCGGTTCCGGCACGACTGTTTTGGACCAGAATTTTACGTCCCGGCGAGGAGACGGAAAAGCCATCGGCCTGTCATGTCAGGATCACGCGTTGGTCTCGAAGCTCAGGCGTCGCACATGGTGCAGGAACTCCGCATCGATCAGCATATTGAAGCCGATCGTCACTTTTTCCTCTTCGCGGCGGATCAGCGTGCAGCCGATCTCATCGCGGATACCGAGAATTTCCAGATAGAAATTGGCCGGCATTTCCAGATCGGGACTGACATCCAGTTCCGCGCCGTAAAGGGAAATAGTCCGCACCAGGCAGCGCATGGTGTCCTTGGCGCTGAGATGATGCCCGATGAAGGTGATCTTGCCGGGCCGGTCGATCTGAAATTTCTCGTACATTTCGTCCTGGGGGACGTTCTGACGGGGATCCATATGCAAAGCCATGACAACCTCCCGGATTGCCTCTTTTGATGCCGATTTTAACGCCGCTTCCTTGCCAGGGCATGAAGGAAATCCGCGCAATTGTCTGTTCTGTGTCTCGATCTCGACCAATCTTCCCTTCGGAAGCCGATGTTTCGGCTATGGAAATGCGCTCGGTCCCATACGGTTGCAGCCTGTGCTGATACTGCGTCACGCTTGCACGGGGCTGGTGTTGACTGGGGCCGTACTTGGCGTTACGCCTGAACCTTGCAATATCGCATCTCGGGGCCCGGCAGGACCGGCGCTTCGTGATTCTTCTGGGAGTGGATTGTGACGGGAAGGCTGGTAATCGTCGGGGCGGGGCAGGCCGCTTTCGCGCTGGCGTCGAAGCTGCGGGCGCTGAAGGATGAGCGCCCCATCACCATCGTCGGTTCCGAGGATGCCTATCCTTACCAGCGGCCGCCGCTCTCCAAAAAATACCTCCTCGGCGAGATGAGCTTCGACCGGCTGATGTTCCGGCCGGAGGAATGGTACGCGGAGAACAATGTCGATATCCGGCTTTCCACCTGGGTCGAGGAGATAGACCGCGCCGCCAAATTCCTGCGCATGCAGGACGGCAGCACGCTTTCCTATGACAGGCTGGTGCTGGCGACCGGGGCTGCTCCCCGCCTGCTGCCCGCCAGTATCGGCGGCGATCTGGAAGGCGTCCTGACCGTTCGCGACAAGCGTGATGCCGACCGTCTCATGGAGGAGATGAAACCCGGCCGCAGGCTGCTGGTGATCGGCGGCGGTTATATCGGTCTCGAAGCAGCGGCCGTCGCGCGCAAGCTCGGCCTCGAAGTGACCTTGATCGAAATGGCCGACCGCATTCTCCAGCGTGTGGCGGCGAAGGAAACCGCCGATATCATGCGCGGCATCCACCAGGCCCACGGCGTTTCCATTCGCGAAAAGACCGGTCTTGTGCGCCTTGTCGGCATGGACGGCCGGGTGGCCGCAGCCGAACTCTCCGACGGCTCGACGCTGGATGTGGACTTTGTGATTGTCGGCATCGGCGTGACGCCGAATGATCGCCTCGCTCGCGAATCGGGCCTCGATGTCGGCAATGGCATCGTGGTGGATGACCATACCCGCACCTCCGACAACGCCATTCATGCGGTGGGCGACTGCGCGCTGCTGCCTTGGCGCGGCCAGCATGTGCGTCTCGAATCGGTACAGAACGCAGTCGATCAGGCCGAGGCGGCCGCTGCCGTGCTGACCGGGGCTGAAGCCGCCTATGATCCGAAGCCATGGTTCTGGTCGGATCAATATGACGCCAAGCTGCAGATTGCCGGCTTCAACCTGGGTTACGACGAGACGATGCTGAGGCAGGGCGCGCGTGAGGGCAGCTGGTCCGTCTGGTATTTCCGCGATGGACGATTCGTGGCGGTGGATGCCGTAAACGATGCCAAGGCCTATGTCGCGGGCAAGAAACTGCTCGATACCGGCGCGGAGCCGGATCGTGCCATTCTGGCGGATGCTTCCGCCGATCTGAAATTACTGCTTTCCTGAGGACATCATGCCTGCTCCCGAAAACCGTTTTAAAACCGCCATCCATGCCGGCAAGCCGCAGATCGGCCTCTGGCTCGATATGGGCGAGGCGATCACGGCGGAAATCGCCGGTACGGCGGGGTTCGACTGGCTGGTGATCGACGGCGAGCATGGGCCGAACGATCTGCGCAGCATCATCGACCAGTTGCGCGCCCTTGCCACATCGCCTGCCGAACCGGTGGTGCGCGTGCCGGTTGGCGAAAGCTGGATGATCAAGCAGCTTCTGGATGGGGGTGCGCGCACGCTTCTGGTGCCGATGGTTGATTCGGCAACCCAGGCGAAGGATCTGGTCAGCGCGATGCATTATCCGCCGCGCGGCATTCGCGGCATGGGTGCTGCCGTTGCCCGCGCTTCCGCCTTCAACACGATAACCGACTATGCCGACAGCGCCTCGGACAGCGTCTGCCTGCTGGTGCAGGCCGAAACGCGCGCGGCGATCAACGATCTCGACAATATTCTTGCGGTGGAGGGCGTGGACGGCGTCTTCATCGGCCCTGCGGATCTGGCCGCCGATATGGGCTATCTCGGCAGGATAGATGAGCCGGAAGTGCAGGCGGTGATCGAGGCGGCCATCGTCAAGATCGTCAAGGCGGGCAAGGCCGCCGGCATTCTCACCTTCAACGAAACCTATAATCGCCGCTATCTTGAACTCGGCGCGTCCTTCGTGGCAGTCGGCGCGGATGTGACGGAATTCGCCAGTACCCTGCGTGCGCTCTCGGCCCGTTACAAGGGCGGAGCAGCGCCCGCACCATCACGGTCTGGCTATTAATTCAGTCGTCGTTGCTGGCGTTCAGCTTTTCCGGCGGAATGCCTTCTTCGCCGGAGGCGAGATAACCGCTATTGATAAGGGCGGCGCGAATGATGCGCTGGATGGCCTCATCCCTGTCGACGCCATGATCCCTCGCAAAATCCGACAGAGCCGCTTCAATATCGTCGGTGAATTGCATATCCGCCCCCATTCATCACATTTCAAACCAGTAAGAGAAGGCAAGGCAGGATAGACCCGCCTTGCCTCAATTTTAATTCGGTCAGGCGATCAGCGCCAGCGATAAAGGCTGCTGTTCGACGAGTTCTGCTGCGTGCTCGCGCCAACCGCATAACCGATGGCAAAACCGAGTGCGCCAACGATCGTCAGCAGGGAAGTCGCCGTGCCGGGATTTTCCTTGACGGCTTCCACGACATTCTGGCCCTGGGCGCGGACATTATGCGCGGCCTTGCGAACGCGTCCGCGCGCCTCATCCAGAAATTCGGACGCATCCTCGCTCACACCTTCCGCGCGGGCGGATACGGATTTGGAGAGGGACGAGATCTGCGAACGCAACTCCGCAATCTGGTTTTCGATCGTGTCTTCGACAACATTCAGTTTGGTCTGAGCCATTAGAACACCTCTTTTGTTACCGAAGGCAGAACGTGCCGGCCTGCAAGAAGTTCCCTAAAGGCCCGCAAAGTTTCGCAGGAGGATATTCAGCCAACAGGTTTTTGTGCTTCTTGGCGAAAAAGCCTTGCAATCATTTTTTTTACGCAATAATCAGGCCGCACCGGAGAGGTGGCCGAGTGGTCGAAGGCGCTCCCCTGCTAAGGGAGTATACGTCAAAAGCGTATCGTGGGTTCGAATCCCATCCTCTCCGCCACTTCGGCGCAAGACCGGAAAATCCCAGCCCCATCGTTCCCAGTACCAAGCCGCCGCCGGAGCGCTTTGGCGACGGTCTCCGCATGTCTCTTGTCCGTCCGTCTGTTTCGAATTGACACGCGCGACAAATCGGCTGCTGCCGATATTGACGGGCAATCGTCAAACTCGACGTCACGTCATCAAAACAGTTCTCACGGCAAACCGGCCGGGTGGCGGCGTATCGGCATCGTAACCGACATGCGGCGAGTCTTTCGAATCGTTATGCGGGGAATCGGGCGGCAAACGGCATGGGTTTTTCCATCGTTTCTTCATGCGCGCTGCGAAGGAGTGTCAGGTGCAGGGGTGTGAGGAAGCAAAAGTTTCCATCATCCTTGCCCGGCGAGGCAAGTCTTCGCCGAAAAAGCCGGTAGTTTAGAAATACCTTGTTAACCTCGCTAACTAACGGATTTTCAAGCAATTTCTTAACGCATGGTAAAGCCGCCTGCGGGCCGGCTGCGCACTGTGTGTTGTTTCCGCAACAAACCGAAATGAAGCATATACGTAAATGCTATTTATCGGATGTTGGCGATTGCAAGCGGCGAAACCTTTTGTATTTTCACCACCAGAAGCGAGGCGGTGGATCGTTTGGCTTCTAAGAACACGGGAATGGGGCAGGGAATGCTGTCCTTCAGCGAAAGTACCCAGACCCACTTAAAAACTTTGACTGGAGGTCAACCATGAACATCAAGAGCCTTCTGATCGGCTCCGCTGCGGCTCTCGCAGCAGTATCCGGCGCTCACGCTGCCGACGCTATCGTCGCTGCTGAGCCTGAGCCCCTGGAATACGTTCGCGTTTGCGACGCTTTCGGCACCGGCTTCTTCTACATCCCCGGCACCGAAACCTGCCTGAAGTTCGACGGTTACATCCGTTTCCAGACCGACTTCGGCCGCAACAAGTCCGGCACGTCTGACTGGGATTCGTTCACCCGCGCCCAGTTCAACATCGACACCCGCACCGACACCGAGCTCGGCGCTCTGCGTGGCTACATCGGCTTCCGTGGCGATGCTGACAACGACAGCAACCGTGGTGTCAACGTTGACCAGGCTTTCATCGAGCTCGGCGGCCTGAAGGTTGGTTACTACTACAACTGGTGGGATGACGGTCTCTCTGGCGAAACCGATATCCTTTCTTCGAACTCCACTCGTCTGAACGCCATCCGTTACACCTACGACGCTGGCTCCTTCTACGTTGGCGTTGCTGTTGAAGAACTCGAAGGCGTTATCGCTGGTAACTCGATCACGACGTCTGGCGGCGTTGTAACCATTCAGCGCAACAACCTTGGTGTGAACCAGTTGAACTGGACCGCCCTGAACGGCGAAGGCGACAACAATGTTGGCGTGAGCGCAATCATCGGCGCCAAGTTCGGCGGCGTGAACCTCAACGTTCTCGGCGGTTACGACACCGACGCTGAAAACGGCGCTATCCGCGGCATCCTGACGGCCGACATCGGCCCCGGCACCTTCGGTCTCTCTGGCGTATGGGCTTCTGGCGCAAACGCTTACTACGAAGAGTCTGAGTGGGCAGTTGCTGCAGAATACGCCATCAAGGCAACCGACAAGCTCGTCATCACCCCCGGCTTCCAGTACTTCGGTACGCTGGACATCGGTACGGACGGCGACTTCACCGGCGACCGCGATGCATGGCGCGCTGGCCTGACGGTTGACTACAAGATCACCCAGGGTCTCTCCACGAAGGTTGCTGTTAACTACCAGGACGTCGATGGCACCGAAGGTGTTAACGGCGGTGGCGACAGCTGGACCGGTTTCGTTCGCCTTCAGCGTTCGTTCTAATCTGATCTGACATTGTCAGTGATGGAAAGCCCGGCTCTCGAGCCGGGCTTTTTTGTTTGAATGGCATCTTGATAGGGCAGGCATCGCTACAGGTGACGAGATCGTGGCGGCGTTCCGATTTTCCGCGGGTTGATGCTCGGAGCAGACCGCTACACATGCCCATCGATTCGCTCGGTATCGGGAGCCTTGAGTCGCTTAACGAATCCGAGGATGTGGTTTTTGCTTTCGGTCGGTTTTTTCTTGCAGAAGTAGGATACTATGCATATTGCAATCGTCTTTTTTACAATTTCCAGTGGCCTGATCGTGTCCAGATTGAGGTGATCTCGTAGGTTTTCTCACGGCCGATTTTTCGAGCCTATTGTTAAGTGACTGAAAAACATAAGTTATTAACGATTTTTTAACGAATGGGGTCGCGTCGGTTAGAATTGTAGCTATTTCGCAACAATGAAAAACTAAGGACACCTTACTGTCTTCCTTCTGTCATGATTACGATTGCCTGAGCGACCGGTTTTGGCTCTAATCATCTTCATAAGCGGCACGCATTTCTGAAGTGCTTTCCCACCCGCTGCTTAGAAGATTAAGCGTTTGACTGGAGGTCAACCATGAACATCAAGAGCCTTCTCATCGGCTCCGCTGCGGCTCTCGCAGCAGTATCCGGCGCACAGGCCGCTGACGCTATCGTCGCTGCTGAGCCCGAGCCCCTGGAATACGTTCGCGTTTGCGACGCTTTCGGCACCGGCTTCTTCTACATCCCCGGCACCGAAACCTGCCTGAAGTTCGACGGTTACATCCGTTTCCAGACCGACTTCGGCCGTGACAAGTCCGGCACGTCTGACTGGAACTCGTTCACGCGCGCCCAGTTCAACATCGACACCCGCACCGACACCGAGCTCGGCGCTCTGCGTGGCTACATTGGTCTGCGTGGCGAAGCCAACAACGACAGCGACCGTGGCGTCAACGTCGATCAGGCTTTCATCGAACTCGGCGGCCTCAAGGTCGGTTACATGTACACCTGGTGGGATGACGATCTCTCCGGCGAAACCGATATCCTGTCTTCGAACACCACTCGTGGCAATGCTCTGCGTTACACCTACGACGCCGGTTCGTTCTATGCAGGTATCAGCGTTGAAGAGCTTGACGCCACCCGCGATGTTAGGTCGAACCTCGGCATCGTAAAGGGCGGCTTCTTTGAAGGCCCGAATAACGTTGGCGTAAGCGGTATCATCGGTGCCAAGTTCGGTGCTGTCAGCGCAAACCTGCTCGGCTCCTACGATACCGACCAGGAAAATGGTGCAATCCGTGCAATCGTTACGGCTGACATCGGTCCGGGCACCTTCGGTATCTCCGGCGTTTGGGCTTCTGGCGCGAACTACTACTACGAAGAATCCGAGTGGGCCGTTGCTGCTGAATACGCCATCAAGGCTACCGACAAGCTGACCATCACCCCCGGCGCTCAGTACCTCGGCACGATCGATATCGCTCCGGACGGTGACTTCACGGGCGACCGCGACGCATGGCGCGCTGGTCTGACGGTTGACTACCAGATCACCCAGGGTCTGGCTGCCAAGGTTGCTGCCAACTATCAGGACATCGATGGTCCGAATGGCGACAGCTGGACCGGTTTCGTTCGCCTTCAGCGTTCGTTCTAATCTGATCTGACATAGTCAGTGATGGAAACCCCGGCAGAAATGCCGGGGTTTTTCTTTTTGAAGCTCGGGTGAAATATAAGTCTTTCGGGAATTGCGTGTGCGTTGCAGCATCGACCAGCCGGCCTCTCGCTTATCGGCAAATCTGCCCAAGCCGTCGACCTTATCCCCGGGACTTGCCCCAGTGATCCAATCACGTCGCATGAAATCTAAATGTTGCAGATGCTCGGGACAGGCTCGAGCATAACGGAAGAGAACTTCAGGCTTTTCAGCGGTCTCGAGCGCTGGCCGGCAGGCGCTTGATTGCTCCGCTCGTCACCTGAGGAAGCCGGCTTTACCCCGCACGCCCATGGCGCAGGTCGTCAACGATATCGGCCTGTTGCCCGAGCCTCGTCTTGTAGACCTGATAATTCTCCATCACCCGCTGCACGTAATTGCGGGTTTCAGGGAAGGGGATGCGCTCGATCCAGTCGACCACCTCGTCGATCGGCTTGCCGCGCGGGTCGCCATAGCGGGCGATCCATTCCGGCACGCGCTTCGGCCCGGCATTATAGGCGATGAAGGTGAGGATGTAGGAACCGCCAAAACTGTCGATCTGCTCGCCGAGATAATGCGCGCCGAGCGTGGCGTTATAGCCCGCATCGGTGGTCAGCCGTGCCTGGGTATAGGGCAGGCCATGGCGTCCGGCCACGCCTTTGGCGGTTCCGGGCAGCAGTTGCAGCAGACCGCGCGCATTGGCGGCGGAGACGGCGGCCGGGTTGAAGGCGCTTTCCTGCCGGGCAATCGCGTAAGCAAGCGCCTTGCCAGAGCCGACAATATTGGCGCTGGCGGGAATGACGCCGAGCGGATAGGCGAGTGCGGCCGCATCGATGCCGCGGCTGAAAGCCGTCTTGCCGATTTGCAGCGAGACTTGATGATTGCCATTGCCCTCCGCCCTTGCCGCCAGTATGGCAAGCTCGCCGGGACTGTCGAGTTGTTCCGCCAGCGAGCGGTAAAGGCTGTCGGCCCGCCAGCCGTAACCGGCTGCTTCCAGCCGGTCGATGGCGCGCACGGCTTCGCGGCCGGCGAAACGTTCGCGGTCGCCGCTGCTGGGGCTCGGATAGGTGACATTCAGTGTCTTGGCGCCGATTCGCGCGGCGGCAAGCTGGCCATAAAACGTGCCGGGATGAGCGGCGGCTTTGGTGAAGAAATCACGGGCATCCCCCGGTCCGCCCGCTTCCGCCGCCCGCCCGAGCCAATAATAGGCGCGCGACGCCGAAAGCGGCCGGTTCGAAGTCTGCAGCAGCGTGTTGAAGTGGCGCGAAGCCGTGGCCGGATCGCGCAGCGCTCTTAGCGCATACCAGCCGGCATGGAATTCCGCATCGGCGGTATCGACGGCGGAGGTGGCCGAATGATTGGCGACGATACGATAGGCCTCGGCGAAATCGCCGAGATCGGCGACGCCGCGCGCAATGATGCGCCGCTCGTTCCACCATTCGCCCGGATTGACGAGCTTGGCCGTTTCCTTCGGGGCCTGCCGCAAAAGCACGGCGGCTTCGGAGTATTTCTGCTGGTTGCGCAGGTTTTCCACCCGCGCGAAAAGATAGGCGGGGTCGCTGCGCCAGGAGGCGTCGACTTTGCCGAGCAGCGCAGTCGCAGTTGTGGATCGCTGCAACACGGCCGCCCACGCATTGTAAAGCGACTGCGCCTTGCCGAGATCGCCGAAACGCTTCGCCTGGCTGATGCGGCTGCGATACATCAGATAATCCATGCGCGCCTTGTGGTCGGCGGGCGTCAGATAAGTGGGAAACTCGGCAAGCACACGGTCTTCCATGTCCTTGTCCATGCCTTCGCTCACCCAGAGCTGGCGAATGAGACGCTGCGATTCCGCACCCTTGCCGGAGGAGGCGAGCGCCTTGGCGAGCACCACGCTGCCTTCCGCGGTTTCCGGCCGGCTATTGCCGAAGGCGGCAAGCACCTGCGATGCCGGCGGATCTTCGCGGTAAAGCGCTTTTTCGGAATTGGCGCGCAGGGTGGCAGCACCCGGCCAGCCGGAGAGCTCGCGCTGGGCGGCGGCGATTTCGGCCGAAGCGACGTCCTTCTGGCCAGAAACGGCGATTGCCCAGGTAAGGATATGGCGGTCGAGGCTGCCGGTCGGCATGGTGTTGCGCAACGCAATCGCCCGGGCCGCATCGCGGCTGGAAAGCGCGTCGAGGCCGGCCTTCAACTGGCTTGTATCGTCGGGGCGGTCGAGGCGCGGTATGGCGCCGGTGATCTCGGGCGAGGCCGGCATGAAAGCCGGAACGGTCGGCGCATTCGGCTTGACATAGGGAAGCGGTGCCGCACCTTCCGGCAGCGGCCCGGCCAATGCGTTCCAAACGGTTGCGGCAAGGCCCGCCGCCATCAATCCCCAGACTGTCTTTTTCATGCCGTTCTTCATCGTGTAACGGAGTTGCCGACTTTCCTGTAATATCATTTCATTGCAGCGGGATTGCCGAAAACGGTCTGATGTCCCACCCGGAAATCTTGGGATTTCAGGCTTAATGAAATGTTAATCGCCGCCCTGCAATTCAATCAACTTTTATTCACCGTCCCGCGAGCGGCGTCTCATTTCGGCGCCTGCTTTTCTTGCTTGCCGATTGCGGCCCGGAGACTGTCACACTTCCGACAATTTCGGACAAAATACCCTGCCTTTGCGCTTGTCGGCGCCAAGGGCTGGCACTAATGTGTGCCGGTTTTAACCATCGAATGCGGCCGAAGCATGAACCGGCTCGGCGCCAGGAGCTTTGCATGTTCAAGGGATCAATTCCCGCCCTCATTACCCCGTTCACGGACAATGGCGCCGTGGACGAACAGGCATTTGCCGCCCACGTGGAATGGCAGATAGCCGAAGGCAGCAACGGACTTGTGCCCGTGGGCACGACGGGGGAATCTCCAACCCTGTCCCACGACGAGCACAAACGTGTCGTTGAGCTGTGCATTGAGGTAGCGGCGAAACGGGTTCCGGTCATTGCGGGTGCTGGCTCCAACAATACCGATGAGGCGATCGAGCTTGCGCTGCACGCGCAGGAAGCCGGCGCGGATGCGCTCTTGGTGGTCACTCCCTATTACAACAAGCCGACCCAGAAGGGTCTGTTCGCGCATTTCTCAGCCGTTGCCGAAGCGGTGAAGCTGCCGATCGTCATCTACAATATCCCGCCGCGCTCGGTGGTGGATATGTCGCCGGAAACCATGGGCGCACTGGTCAAGGCGCACAGGAACATCGTCGGCGTCAAGGATGCAACCGGCAAGATCGACCGCGTTTCCGAACAGCGCATTTCCTGCGGCAAGGACTTCATCCAGCTTTCGGGTGAGGATGGCACGGCGCTCGGCTTCAACGCCCATGGCGGCGTCGGCTGCATTTCGGTCACCGCCAATGTCGCGCCGCGCCTCTGTTCGGAGTTCCAGGCGGCGATGCTCGCCGGCGATTATGCCAAGGCGCTGGATTATCAGGATCGCCTGATGCCGCTGCACAAGGCGATCTTCATGGAGCCCGGTGTTTGCGGCACCAAATATGCGCTGTCGAAGACGCGCGGCGGCAATCGCCGGGTCCGCTCGCCCTTGATGAGCACGCTGGAACCGGCAACGGAGGCGGCCATCGATGCGGCGCTGAAGCACGCCGGCCTGATGAACTGAGACAGGCCCGAAAGCGTTTAAGGCGCGCCATGAACCGCTTCGCAACAGAAGCCGTTCGGCGCGCCTTTTCTTTTCGCGGCGACAACATTAAATAGGGGTTCGAAAACCGCTCTCGGCGGTAAGCCGAAGGCGCAATAAGAAAAACAAGGGATTGAAATATCATGGCCCCCAAAGGCAGCCAGCGCGTGGTGAACAAGATCGTTGCGGAAAACCGCAAGGCTCGCTTCAACTACGAAATCATCGACACCTATGAGGCAGGGCTCGTGCTGACCGGCACCGAGGTCAAGTCGCTGCGTGAAGGCAAGGCGAATATCGCCGAATCCTACGCATCGGACGAGGGTGATGAAATCTGGCTCATCAATTCCCACCTTCCGGAATATCTGCAGGCCAACCGCTTCAACCACGAGCCGCGCCGCCGCCGCAAGCTGCTTTTGAGCAAGCGCGAGATCAACCGCCTGCGCGCCGGCATCAACCGTGAAGGCATGACGCTGGTGCCCTTGAAGATTTATTTCAACGACAGGGGCCGCGCGAAGCTGGAACTGGCGCTCGCCAAGGGCAAGAAACTGCACGACAAGCGCGAGACGGAGAAGGAACGCGACTGGAACCGGCAGAAATCGCGGTTGCTGAAGGGTGGGGCGGCTTAAGTCTCGGTGAGTTTTGCGTATAAGGCGTGCCGCCTTTTGCAGCATACTCCTTCGTCATGCCGGACTTGATCCGGCATCCAGTCACAGCGCGTCTGCGCTGTGGAACGAGTCCTTTCAGCCCAAGGACTTGGGCTGGCTGGATCCCGGCTCAAGGCCGGGATGACGGGAGTGTGTTGTTGCCCGTCACGCCGCCCGAGAGGTCCGCTCCACATGCGCCTTCGAAGCCGAAACGCTGAACCGGCTGACAAGCGCCGCCAGATTGGCGCTGACATCGCTCAGATTATGAGTCGCCGCATTCGTCTCTTCCACCATGGCCGCATTCTTCTGGGTCAGGTTGTCCATGCTGTTGATGGCGGCATTGATTTCCTGAATGCCGACGGACTGTTCCTGAGCCGCCTTGGTCAGCGAGGCGATATGTTCCTGGATGTGATCCACCTTGTTGCCGATCGTATTCAAGGATTCGCCCGTCTTGTTGACCAGCGAAACACCCTGCATCACATCTTCGGAAGACTTGGCGATCAGCGTCTTGATTTCCTTCGCGGCGGTGGCGGAGCGCTGTGCGAGTTCACGCACTTCCTGGGCGACGACGGCGAACCCCTTGCCGGCCTCGCCGGCGCGCGCGGCCTCCACACCGGCATTCAGCGCCAGAAGGTTGGTCTGGAAGGAAATCTCGTCGATGACGGAGATGATCTGGGTGATCTTCTGCGATGAGTCCTCGATGGCTCCCATTGCTTTCACCGCTTCCGTCACCACATCGCGCGAGCGCGCGGCTTCAACGGCGGAGCTTTCGACGATGGCCTTGGCCTCCTCGGAACGCTGCGCCGACAGTTTGGAAATGGTGGTGATTTCCTCGACGGCGGCGGCGGTTTCCTCCAGGGCGGCGGCCTGCTGCTCCGTGCGGCGGGCCATGTCGTCGGTCGCGGATGTCAGCTCGCGCGTATTGCCGGAAATCTTGTTCGCCTCTTCGACGATCTGCGCAAATGCGCCGGAGAGATTGCCGACCGCCGCGTTGAAATTGGCGACCAGCCCTTCGAATTGCGGTGCGGTATTTTCGCCGATGCTGGAGGTGAGGTCGCCATTGGCCAGCCTGTCGAGGGCGCTGTTGAGCAGTGCGAGAACGTGCTCCTGTTCCTTCTTCATCTGCGCCTGTTCGGCTTCCACCTTCTGCCGCTCGGCGGCCAGCACGTCGAGATAGACGGAGATCGAATAATCCATGTCGAGAAGAGCGGCCTTGATGGTGGCCGACAGGGCGTCCTTCACCTTTTTGGCCTTCTTTTCCACGAAAAAGCCCTTCAATTCGGACTCGATCAGGGCCTTGACGATGCCGTCGAGCATCAGGGCATAACCGCCGATGTACCATCTCGGCTCCAGCCCCAGCCTCGCATGGGTGCGGCCGATGGCGGTTACGGCGTCGGTATAATCCGCATTGAATGTGCCGGAGGCGATCCTCTCCCAGTGTTTGAGCTGCATGCTCTTGGCGTGGTGGATATGGGCCTCGCTGGAGAAAAACTTTGCCGTCTCCGGCACCGAGCGAACCTTCGTATAAAAACGATCGAGAGACGCATCGAGAGAGCCGGTGATAACACCTTTCATCTCGGAGAGATTTTTCCGTTGCTCGTGACCAAGTCCCAGAAAATTCAGTCTTTCGTCGAGTTGTCGGTCGGTTTTTGCTTGGCCATGCATGTCTAAACATCCTGATTTGGCACCGAAATCATATCGTTGGCGCCGTTACATCTTTTAGACACCTCTAAAATTAACCAAGTTATAATTTTGACTTATCGAATTTGATGTTTGTTAATTCTAAAAAGAATTTTTAACGCGCCGGCGTCACGCCAAACAAAAACGCGCCCGTCTGTTGGACGGACGCGTTTATGATGTCTTCGCAGCAAAAGCTGGGATCAGACCGTCTCAGGACCTTCGGCGTGCCGGGCAGGGCGCTCGTTCGGGTCGCGCCCGATCTCGGCCTTCAGCGTCATCAGATCGATGAAGTGATCGGCCTGGCGGCGCAGGTCGTCGGCGATCATGGCGGGCTGCGTGGCCATGGTGGAAACCACGGAAACCTTGCGGCCCTTGCGCTGCAGCGCGTCTACCAGCGTGGTGAAATCGCCATCGCCGGAGAAGAGCACCAGATGATCGACCGTCTCGGACTGTTCCATGGCATCGACTGCCAGTTCGATATCCATGTTGCCCTTGATCTTGCGGCGGCCGAGAGCGTCGGTGAATTCCTTCGCCGGCTTCGTCACGACCTTGTAGCCGTTATAATCCAGCCAGTCGATCAGCGGGCGGATCGAGGAATATTCCTGATCCTCGATGAGCGCGGTGTAATAATAGGCGCGCAGCAGGTATCCACGCTTTTGAAACGCCTTCAGGAGCTTGCGGTAGTCGATATCGAATCCCAGGCTTTTCGATGCTGCATAAAGATTGGCTCCGTCTATGAAGAGCGCAATTTTCTCCCGTGGATCGAACATTCCATCCCATTCCTTTTTTTGGAAAGGCCATTATCTGGCTTTTATATCCGGTCGATAACGCAAAAAAACATGTCGTATCAACGAGCTTTGCGTATCGCCGTTGCGTTTTAAGTAAGCTACCTTCCCCCTTATTCCAAGACAATTCTTCTAGACATTTTGTTCATCAGACGCCAAAGGTGGGCAATAAGGTGCCAAAAGACGCCAAAGACAGGAAAAACTTGAATTCCGCGGCCAATGGCTGTATCGGAAGCTGGAAAGCATCGTCGCGAGAAATCTTGAATGTTTTTCGCAAGGCACGAAGCGCAGATTCAATAGGTTAGAGCAACCCTTGTGCACCCCGAACATCGCACGGCGCTCTGATCCACGACATTACGACCCGCAAAGGACAGGCAATGGCCCGCGTCACAGTTGAAGATTGCATTGATAAAGTAGACAACCGTTTCGAGCTGGTGCTTCTCGCCAGCCACCGTGCGCGCCAGATTTCTCAAGGGTCCTCCATCACGGTTGACCGCGACAACGACAAGAACCCGGTTGTGGCGCTGCGCGAAATCGCCGACGAGACGCTGTCTCCCGACGATCTGAAGGAAGACCTGATCCATTCGCTGCAGAAGCACGTGGAAGTGGACGAGCCCGAGCCCGATCCGGTCACGCTCGCCGCCTCCGCCATTGCCGATGGCGAAGAAGACGACCAGCCGGAAACCGTTACTTTCGACCAGATGTCGGAAGAAGAACTACTGGCCGGTATCGAAGGCCTTGTGCCGCCGGAAAAAAATGACGACTATTGATAGGATTTTATGATGCCTTTGGCAGGCGGCGGTTACCGTCTGTCAATAGTTGCCGTCATAATCTGATCCCTATTGATGCAGCATTGTGCGCCGACCCTCAGGTTGGCGCGCTTTCTTTTTGTGGAATATCGCATGATGCGGCAATACGAACTCGTCGAGCGGGTTCAAAAATATAAACCGGATGCGAATGAGGCCCTGCTGAACAAGGCCTATGTTTACGCCATGCAGAAACACGGCCAGCAGAAGCGGGCCAATGGCGACCCCTATATTTCGCATCCGCTCGAAGTTGCCGCGATCCTCACCGAAATGCATCTCGACGAATCGACCATCGCGGTGGCGTTGCTGCACGATACGATCGAGGACACCACCGCCACCCGCGCCGAAATCGACGAGTTGTTCGGCGAAGATATCGGCCGGCTGGTGGAGGGGCTGACCAAGCTCAAGAAGCTCGACCTCGTCACCCGCAAGGCCAAGCAGGCGGAAAACCTGCGCAAGCTGCTGCTCGCCATTTCCGACGACGTGCGCGTTCTCCTGGTGAAGCTCGCAGACCGTCTGCACAATATGCGCACCATGGAATATATGCCGGCCGACAAGCGCAGCCGCATTTCCGAAGAAACCATGGAAATCTATGCGCCGCTCGCCGGCCGCATGGGCATGCAGGATATGCGCGACGAGCTGGAGGACCTGTCCTTCCGATATCTCAACCCGGAAGCCTATGGCACGGTGACGAACCGCCTGCAGGAACTGGAAACGCGCAATGAGGGGCTGATCAAAAAGATCGAGGACGAGCTGCGCGAGCTTCTCGTGGCGAATGGTCTGGTCGGCGCCAATGTCAAAGGGCGGCAGAAGAAACCCTATTCGGTGTTCCGCAAGATGCAGTCGAAGTCGCTTTCATTCGAGCAGCTTTCCGATGTCTACGGTTTCCGCATTCTGGTGGATGACATTCCATCCTGCTACCGGGCGCTGGGTGTCGTGCATACCCGCTGGCGCGTCGTGCCGGGCCGCTTCAAGGATTATATCTCGACACCCAAGCAGAACGATTATCGCTCCATCCACACCACCATCGTCGGCCCGTCGCGCCAGCGTATCGAGCTGCAGATCCGCACCAAGCGCATGCACGAGATCGCCGAATTCGGTATCGCCGCCCATGCGCTTTACAAGGATGGCGAAAACGGGGAGGGCGATCTGCTCTCGCCAGAATCGAACGCCTATTCCTGGCTGCGCCACACCATCGAATCGCTGGCCGAAGGCGACAGCCCGGAAGAATTCCTCGAGCACACCAAGCTCGAGCTTTTCCAGGACCAGGTGTTCTGCTTTACGCCGAAGGGCAAGCTGATTGCCCTGCCGCGCGGCGCAACCCCCATCGATTTCGCCTATGCGGTGCACACCAATATCGGTGACACCACGGTTGGCGCCAAGATCAACGGCCGGATCATGCCGCTCGTCACTCGCCTGAATAACGGCGACGAGGTGGAGATTATCCGCTCCGGCGTGCAGGTGCCGCCTGCCGCATGGGAAGAGGTGGTGGTGACGGGCAAGGCCCGCTCGGCCATCCGCCGCGCCACCCGCATGGCCATCCGCAAGCAATATTCCGGCCTCGGATACCGAATTCTCGAGCGCACCTTCGAGCGTGCCGGCAAGGCCTTCTCGCGGGAAGCGCTGAAACCCGTGCTGCATCGCCTAGCGCAGAAGGATGTCGAGGATGCCATCGCCGCCGTTGGCCGTGGCGAGGTTTCCTCGCTCGATGTCCTGCGCGCGGTATTCCCGGATTATCAGGACGAGCGCGTGACGGTGAAGATGACCGGCGACGATGGCTGGTTCAACATGCGCAGCGCTTCCGGCATGGTCTTCAAGATTCCCGGCAAGTCGCGCTCCGTTCTGGAAGATGACGGTGCTGCCGAAATGCTGGATGGGCCAGACCCGCTGCCCATCCGTGGTCTCTCCGGCAATGTCGACGTGCATTTCGGTGCTGCCGGCGCCGTTCCGGGTGACCGCATCGTCGGCATCATGGAAAAAGGCAAGGGCATCACCATCTATCCGATTCAGGCGCCGGCGCTGCAACGCTTCGACGACGAGCCGGAGCGCTGGATCGATGTGCGCTGGGATCTCGACGAGGCGAACAAGTCGCGCTTCATGGCGCGGGTGATGATCAATGCGCTGAACGAGCCGGGCACGCTCGCCTCGGTGGCTCAGTCCATCGCGACGCTCGACGTCAATATTCGCGGCCTCAACATGGTCCGCATCGGCACGGATTTCTCCGAGTTGGCGCTGGATGTCGAAGTCTGGGATCTCAGGCAGCTGAACCAGCTTCTGTCGCAGCTCAAGGATCTCGATTGCGTCTCGACCGTGACGCGTGCCTTCGATTGAGGCATTTTTGATCCTTTGCAAATACTAAAAGGCCGCTGTTATGCATTAAGCGCATGGCAGCGGCCTTTTCCTGTCTCTGGTGGTGGAGGCGGTTTGAGACTATTTTCATCTCAGAAATTGAAGAGAAGGAAACGCGGCGTGCCGGTGGATGAACACCGATGAGAAACGCCAGTTCCAAACCGAAAGGACCGAAAATCATGTTTACTCCGCTTCGCAAGATCGCCCGCGCCGTTCGTGGCAAGACCACCCAGGAACGCGAATTCGAATATCTCAGCGGCTCGGTATCGAATGTCGACCTGGAATTCCGCCAGCGCGAAATCGACCGCGGCCTGTTCCGCCGGTAATGCACTCAGCGCATGGCAGCCCATCGCCATGCGTATGAGACTCGAAGGGTGCATGGCCGTTGTTGGCACGCTCGCCCCTGTATCTTGCACAACTATGTGAATGCGCGCTTCAAGTGGGCGTTCACCGGCGTCCGGTCTAAATGACAGGACACTTTGCTTTTGAAGCGAAGTTGAAGGCGAGAGGGTGCGTATTTCCCCGACGTCATCCTTGGGCTTGTCCCAAGGATCTAGTCACGTCGAATTAAATCAATCGGTTGCAGATCCTCGGGACAAGCCGAGGATGACGTCAGAGTGTCCGGCAAGGTTCGTACTCATCTGGTGAAGCCGCGCGGCATTGCCGCCAGCTCAAGGCCGAAATGACGGAAGAAATACACCTGCAAAAGAAATCCCTGCGTCATCTATGATGCTCTTGGCGCGGCCGGGGCGATGAAATAGACTGCCCCCATGCCGTTTCGCCGCCGTGAACCCGTTGGTTTTTCAGAGAAGATTCGCGACCTCTTCTGGCCGCGTACGGGTTTTTCCCGTTCGTTGCGCTATATGAAGCTGCGCCTTCTGCGGCTTTCCGCCTCTCCGCATTCGGTTGCCGCCGGTGTCGCTCTCGGTGTCGGCGTGGCGTGGACGCCGTTTCTCGGCGTTCACATCATCATCGCCATGGTGCTGGGTTTTCTCATGCGCGTCAATCTCGTGGCGGCGGCGCTCGGCACCACCTTCGCCAATCCGCTGACATTTCCCTTCATCTGGGCATCTACCTGGGAGCTGGGGCACTTCATCCTCGGCCGGCAGAAGACGGAAAGCGCTGCGCATGTGGATTTCGTGGCGCTGTTCAGCCATCTTGAGTTCCGGCAGATATGGACGCCGGTGCTGGAACCCATGACCATCGGCGCGCTGCTTCCTGCCGTTATCAGCGCAATCATCGCCTATATCGCCGTCTATGGTCTCATCAGCGGTTTCCAGCGCCGCAAGATGGAAAACCTCGCGCATCGCGCCGCCAACAAGAATGCTTCTCTGGAGATGCTGAAATGATCATTGGATTGGGTAGCGACCTGATCGATATTCGCCGCGTTGAAAAGTCGATCGAACGTTTCGGCGAGCGCTTCACCCATCGCTGTTTCACCGATATCGAGCGCGCCAAATCCGATGGCCGCAAGAACCGCGCCGCTTCCTATGCAAAGCGTTTCGCCGCCAAAGAAGCCTGTTCCAAGGCGCTGGGAACAGGCCTTGCGAACGGCGTTTTCTGGAAGGATATGGGCGTCGTCAATCTGCCGGGCGGCAAGCCGACCATGGTGTTGACCAATGGGGCAGGGGAGAGGCTGGCGGCCATGCTGCCCGCCGGCCACCGCGCCAATATTCACCTGACGATCACGGACGATTTTCCTTACGCTCAGGCATTTGTGATTATCGAGGCGCTTCCCGTGAACGTGTAAGACCCGGTGAGGCCGCATTGGCGTCCTATTTGCGGACGTGTCACAGAAGCGCTTCCCTTCGGGCGGGAAAGGTTCTAGAGAAGTCGCAGAAATATGAAAGCGTTGCCGGCTGCGTAAAAACCGCTTGCCCGCCGCATATGCGATAAAACAACGGCCCGGCCGCCTTCGTGAAACCGAAGAAGCCGGGAAACAATCAGGCAGGTCTTTAAGTGTCGGAAAAAGCTGAAAAGAAGCAGAACGCCCTCTGGGAGAACGTCAAGGTCATCATTCAGGCGCTGCTGCTGGCCATGGTCATCCGCACCGTGCTGTTTCAGCCCTTCACGATCCCGTCCGGCTCGATGATGCCGACGCTTCTGGTTGGCGACTATCTGTTCGTCAACAAGTTCTCCTACGGCTATTCGAAATATTCGCTGCCTTTCTCGCCGAACCTGTTTTCGGGCCGCATTCTGGAATTCAGCAAGCCCAAGCGCGGCGATGTCGTGGTCTTCCGCCTGCCGCCCAATCCTGAAGTCGATTATATCAAGCGCCTCGTCGGCCTGCCGGGTGATCGCATCCAGGTGACGAACGGCGTGCTGTTCATCAACGGCCAGCCGGTTCCAAAGCAGCCCGACGGCACCTTCACATCAGATTATCGCGCCGATCCAGGCGCCAATGTACCTGTCTTCCGCGAAACGCTCGACAATGGCGTCACCTACGACACGCTCGACCAGTCGCCTGATTCGCGTGGCGACAACACCCGCGAATTCGTGGTGCCGGAAGGCCATTATTTCATGATGGGCGACAATCGCGACAATTCGCTCGACAGCCGTTTCGACGTTGGTTTCGTACCGGAAGAAAACCTGATCGGCCGCGCCAGCGTCATCTTCTTCTCGCTGGGCAATGACACGCCGTTCAGCCGCATTTGGGAATGGCCGGCCAACATGCGTTGGGACCGCCTCTTCAAGGTTGTGGAATGAGCAAGACCAAGCCGCTTTCGGCGGACGAGATTTCCCGTCTGGAAGCGTTGATCGGATATGAATTTAAGGAAAAGGCCCGGCTCGACCGGGCCTTGACCCATGCCAGTGCCCGCTCGGCGGCGGCCGGCAATTACGAGCGGCTGGAATTTCTAGGCGACCGTGTTCTCGGTCTCTGCGTTGCCGAATTGCTGTTCTCCACCTTCCGCAACGCCACCGAAGGCGAGCTTTCGGTGCGTCTGAACCAGCTCGTCAGCGCCGAATCCTGCGCCGCGATCGGTGACGAGATGGGCCTGCATAATTTCATTCGCACGGGCTCGGATGTGAAGAAACTGACCGGCAAGGCGATGCTGAACGTGCGCGCCGATGTCGTCGAAAGCCTGATCGCCACCATCTACCTGGATGGCGGGCTGGAAGCATCGCGCAAATTCATTCTGAAATACTGGCAGGGCCGCGCAACCAGCGTGGATGCCGGTCGGCGCGACGCCAAGACCGAGTTGCAGGAATGGGCGCATGCCAGATTTGCGGTGACGCCCTCTTACCGGGTTGACGATCGCTCGGGACCGGATCACGATCCCCGCTTTACGGTAACTGTCGAAATTCCCGGCGTGAAGCCGGAAACCGGTGTCGAGCGCTCCAAGCGCGCGGCCGAGCAGGTGGCGGCAACAAGATTGCTGGAACGCGAAGGCGTCTGGCAGAAGACCTCCACCCGGAACTGAGCGCCCGGCGAACCGGATGCTGAACATCGAGCGCATGACGGGCCCTTTGGCCGCATGTTGAATACCTCTGACCTTGAATGGATATCATGACCGATCACGAAAACCCCGCCATCACTGGCGAAGATGCAACCCTTCCGACCCGCTCCGGCTTCGTGGCCCTCATCGGCCCCACAAATGCCGGCAAGTCGACGCTGGTGAACCGTCTGGTGGGCGCCAAGGTTTCGATCGTCAGCCACAAGGTGCAGACGACGCGCGCCGTGATGCGCGGCATCGCCATTCACGACAATGCCCAGATCGTTTTCATGGACACGCCCGGCATCTTCAAGCCGCGCCGCCGGCTGGACCGCGCCATGGTCACCTCCGCCTGGGGCGGCGCGAAGGATGCCGATCTCATCCTGCTGCTGATCGACAGCGAACGTGGCCTGAAAGGCGACGCGGAAACCATTCTCGAAGGTCTGAAGGATGTCCCGCAGAAGAAGATCCTCTGCCTCAACAAGATCGACCAGGTGAAGCGCGAAGACCTTCTGAAACTCGCCGCCGCCGCCAACGAGACGGTCGCTTTCGACCGCACCTTCATGATCTCGGCGACCAACGGTTCGGGCTGCGCCGACCTGATGAACTATCTGGCCGCCGAACTGCCGGAAGGCCCGTGGTATTATCCGGAAGACCAGATTTCCGATCTGCCGATGCGCCAGCTCGCCGCCGAAATCACCCGCGAAAAACTGTTCCTGCGCCTGCATCAGGAGCTTCCCTATGCCTCGCATGTCGAGACCGAAAAGTGGGAAGAACGCAAGGACGGCTCCGTGCGCATCGAGCAGGTGATCTATGTCGAGCGCGACAGCCAGAAAAAGATTGCGCTCGGCAAGAACGGCGATGCGATCAAGGCCATCTCCACCGCCTCGCGCAAGGAGCTGTCGGAAATCCTAGAGCAGCCGGTGCATCTCTTCCTGTTCGTCAAGGTGCGCGAGAACTGGGGCGACGACCCCGAGCGCTTCCGTGAAATGGGACTGGAGTTCCCGCGGGGGTAACGCGCAGGCACGATATGCGCGGCGCGAAACCACACCCGCTTCCGTCATTCCGGCCTTGAGCCGGAATCCAGCCAGCCCAAGTCCTTGGGCTGAAAAGAGGGCCTCTCGCCGCGCCGACGCGCGTCGACTGGATT
>NZ_JAVAYA010000032.1:0-39466 GCF_041954855.1 Agrobacterium sp. LR_9 | reverse complement strand
GCCCACCTCGGTCTGCTATCCACGCAAAATTCCCTGGAGGTTCACCTCAAGCTTGCAGTCATACTCCGGGGCACCGCGTCAATTCTCGTCCTCCTCTGAAGAATCCGCTTGACGGGCAAGCAGCCTCCGCTTAAATGGCGCTCGAACCGTACCGTACGGTACATTAATCGAGCCCCTGGAGTGGAAAAGACTTGGCTTCCGACCCGATCACAGCGCAGGAATTTTCGCCGCGCCAGAACGCCGTTCTGGACCAGGCATTGCGTCTATTGGTCGAGGGCGGCGAGAAAGCGCTTACCACATCGGGGCTGGCGCGTGCCGCCAACTGTTCCAAGGAAAGCCTGTACAAGTGGTTCGGCGATCGCGACGGCCTGCTGGCGGCGATGATCACCTTTCAGCAGAGCAAGGTCCGCACCTTCGAAAAGGCAGGTGACCGCGTCTCCGCACCGCAGCTTGCCGATCACCTCGAGGTTTTCGCGCATGATCTGCTGGATGTGCTGGCGGGCGATGTGTCGCTGGCGCTCAACCGTCTGGCGATAGGGCAGGCGAGCCGCGACGGCTCGAAGCTCGGCGATCTGCTGCTGGAACGCGGCCGTCGCCAGATCGACCGCCGCGCCCGTGGGCTGATCGAGGCAGGTCGCCGTTCCGGCTATCTGCGTTTCGATGATGCCGAGGAGGCATATCGCAGTTTTTACGGCCTCATCGTTTCGGATCTGCATGTGCGCATGCTGCTGGGCGAGGCGCCGGACAAGGATTTTTCCGCCCGGGCGAAGAAGGCGGTGGTCGCCTTTCTGACCCTCTACGGCACGGAAAAGGTACATTCGGAACTCAGCGGCAAACCCGCCTGACATTCCGGTTCAGACAACTGAGAGACAAGCATTAGGGAAGGACCATAAAATGCGCGTTTATTATGATCGTGATGCCGATCTCAATCTCATCAAGTCCAAGAATGTCGTCATCGTCGGTTACGGCTCCCAGGGCCGCGCCCATGCGCTGAACCTCAAGGATTCCGGCGCCAAGAACGTCGTCATCGCCCTGAAGGCCGGTTCGCCGACCGTCAAGAAGGCCGAAGCCGACGGCTTCAAGGTCATGACCGTTGCCGAAGCCGCCAAGTGGGGCGACCTCCTGATGATGGCGACGCCGGACGAGCTCCAGGCCGACATCTACAAGGCCGACATCGCCGGCAACATCCGTGATGGCGCAGCAATCGCTTTCGCACACGGCCTCAACGTTCACTTCGGTCTCATCGAGCCGAAGGCTTCGCTCGACGTCGTCATGATCGCACCGAAGGGCCCCGGCCACACGGTTCGCGGCGAATACCAGAAGGGCGGCGGCGTTCCCTGCCTCGTTGCCGTTCACCAGAACGCTTCCGGCAACGCCCTTGAACTCGCTCTCTCCTACGCCTGCGGCGTTGGCGGCGGCCGTTCGGGCATCATCGAAACCAACTTCAAGGAAGAGTGCGAAACCGACCTCTTCGGCGAACAGGTCGTTCTGTGCGGCGGTCTCGTCGAACTGATCCGCGCCGGTTTCGAAACGCTGGTCGAAGCCGGTTACGCACCGGAAATGGCCTATTTCGAGTGCCTGCACGAAGTGAAGCTGATCGTCGACCTGATCTATGAAGGCGGCATCGCCAACATGAACTACTCGATCTCCAATACGGCCGAGTGGGGCGAATACGTTACCGGTCCGCGCATCATCACCGCCGACACCAAGGCTGAAATGAAGCGCGTTCTGCACGACATCCAGACCGGCAAGTTCACCTCCGAGTGGATGCAGGAATGGAAGGCCGGCGGCGCACGCTTCAAGGGTATCCGTCGCAACAACGACGCACACCAGATCGAAGAAGTCGGCGCCAAGCTGCGCGGCATGATGCCCTGGATCGGCAAGAACAAGCTGGTCGACAAGGCCGTCAACTAAGCTTCATTGCTTGTTGGGAAAATATGGAGGCCGGAGCGAAAGCTCCGGCCTTTTTGTTTTCGATGTGCTATCAAACGATGGTATCGTCTTCCTCGATAACCACCGAAACAGGGAAGTGATCGGAGAACCCACCGAGATTGACGTTTTTGACCGCATCGCCTTTCGACAGGCCGAAGCGGATGGGCCCCTCATTCTTGCTGTGGCTGACCATGGCGGCAATGGCTTCTATTTTTGCCGTCTCCTCACGCGCTTTGAAGCCGCTGCTACCGGTTAAAAGCGATCGGGAAACGAGGATTTGATCGAAGATATTGGCGTCGCCGTTGAAGTAGAGCGTGCCGTAGATCGTTCTTGCCGTGCCGACGGAATCGACCACCGGCTGGCGCAGGTAATTCCAGGTGAGATTGTAGAACATGGCCGATTGCGAGTTTTCGACATCGTCCCGCTCGCGGGTGGAATTGGCGTGGTAGCGCAGCGAGGCATCGGAAGGGTCGTCGTTGAAGTCGCCGAAGGCGATGACAGCGATGTCGTTTCCTTTTTCTTCCCTGATGCGCTGATGCCAATAGCCTAGCGTCTCACCGGCGGTCATGCGAAAACCGGCGCTTTCCACCGCGCCGCCAGAGCGCGACGGCCAGTGATTGGAGAGCGCGATAAGCTGGCGGCCGCCCTTGGTGATGAAGGTGCATTGGGTAATGTCGCGTGTGCCGGTGCGGCGCATCACGAAATGGCTGAAAATCTCGTTCTCGTTGATCAGCAGCTTTTTGCTGTCATAGATGAAGGCGGTATCGATGCCGCGCTGGTCCTTGCTGGAATCGGCATGCACGACCCGGTAGGAGCGCGCGGGCATGAGGTCGTTCAGATGTTCCGCCAGCGTCTCCAGAACGAAACGGTTCTCGACTTCGCAGACACCGAGCAGATCCGGTCCCGCGCCGCCGATCTGGCTTATGATCAGACCGAGCTGTTTGACCTTGGTTTTGAACAGGTCCTCGGTCCAGCCTTTCAGGTCGTTCTTCAGCCGCTCGGCAATCCACGGCTCGCGCGCCGGATAACCCTCCGGCGCAAACAGGTTTTCGACATTCCAGAACGCCAGGACATATTGGGTCATGATCCGCACACCTCCGGTTGGTTTTTCAAGCCTAGTGGAAGTTTTTGCCATAACAACTTGAAATTGTCATGAAGGTGGGCGGCCGGCGCAATTTTCCCGTTTTTGGCCTTACTTCGCCGGCGGGATGACACCCTTCGTCAGAAGGAAGCAGCCATAAAACCGGGTTTCGCCCGTGGTGATGACGCAATAGGCTTTTTTTGCCTGCTCGTAGAAGGCGAAGCGCTCGATGCCATACATGGGAGCGGATTTTCCCTCCGCCGCGTCGATTTCCTTCTGCACTTCCACCTGTACCGGCTCCAGCTGATCCGGCGCGCCCATCACTTCCATGCGGCCGACAGAAGGCTGCAGCGGCGTGTCGAGCGGCAGGACGGAGAGGATCGAATTCATGGCGCGGGCTGCGGAGACGTTGTCGATATGCAGCACCTTGCCGACGGTCGTGTGGCGGGCAACTGAATCGGAGGGGAAGTTGGTGTCGGAGATCACCAGCGTATCGCCGTGACCCATGGCGCGCAGCGCGTGCAGGACATCGGCATTCAGCGCCGGGTCGATATTTTTCAGCATGTCGTCAAACTCCCATGATGCTTTCGCCGTGTTGCGGCGCGCGCGCAATCCAGCTGGAAAACCATGCCGCGTCAATCGCAAAGGTGTGATTGTGAAGCTTTGCGCAAGGGTGTATTTGGCTTTGTCCGCAAAATCCGGCCTTAAGGCAGGTCGGTTGCGGGCAATGTGCAGGGAGGCAGAAATAATTCGAAAAACTGATAAGTCAGTATTGCTGACGTATCGACATTTCTGTAAAGATGCACGCATAAAAACGACACAAGAGGAAACGTACCCATGCTCAATTGGGAACAAATTTTCGCCACGCGCTCTTCGCGCATGAAAGCGTCCGAAATCCGCGAGTTGCTGAAGCTGCTGGAGCAGCCCGATATCATCTCCTTTGCCGGCGGTATTCCGGACCCGGCTCTTTTCCCCGCAGAGGAATTCCAGCAGGCTTATGCGGAAATTTTTTCGGGTTCGCAGGTAAACTCGGCGCTGCAATATTCGGTGAGCGAAGGTTACAAGCCGCTGCGCGAATGGCTGGCGGGCGAAATGGCCGAGATCGGCATCGACTGCACCGCCGATAACGTCTTTATCGTTTCCGGTTCGCAGCAGGGTCTCGATTATCTCGGCAAGCTGTTCCTGTCGCCGAAGGATACGGCGCTGGTCACCTGGCCGACCTATCTCGGCGCGCTTTCCGCCTTCAACGCCTATGAGCCGAACTACGACCAGCTGAACCCCGGCGGCAACCGCACGCCCGAGGCTTACCGCGAAACCGCCGCCAAGCTCGGCGGCGCGGTGAAGTTCGCTTATCTCTCGGCCGATTTCTCCAACCCGACTGGTGAAACCGTCGATCTGGCCGGCCGCGAAAAGGTTCTGGCGCTGGCCGATGAGCTGGATATCGCCGTCATCGAAGACGCCGCTTACCAGTCGCTGCGTTACGATGGCGAGGCTGTTCCGCCGATCATGGCGCTCGACATCGCCCGCTCGGGCGGCATCGAAAACACCCGCACCATCTATTGCGGCAGCTTTTCGAAGACGCTCGCACCCGGCCTTCGTGTCGGTTACATCGTCGCTTCCGCGCCGGTTATTCGCAAGCTGGTGCTGATGAAGCAGGCAGCCGACCTGCATTCCTCGACCATCAACCAGATCGCCATCGAACGTGTCGCCTCGCGCGGCTTCGACAAACAGGTCGCCAAGATCAAGGCAGCCTATAGCGCCCGCCGTGACGCGATGCTGGCCGCACTCGACAGATACATGCCGAAGGGCACGCGCTGGACGAAGCCGGAAGGCGGCATGTTCATCTGGGTGACGTTGCCTGAGGGCATGGATGGCGCAGCGCTGCTGGCGAAATCCATCGCCACGGAAAAGGTCGCCTTCGTTCCCGGCCGAGCATTCTTCGCGGATGGCTCCGGCACGAATACGCTGCGCATCAGCTTCTCCTGCGCCAACGAGGCGATGATCGAGGAAGGCATGAAGCGGCTTGGCCGGTTGATCGCGACGGCGCAGGCGGAAACGGGCGAGGCGCTGCCGGCGATTTGAGGGCGGCGGCTTACGGCAGCGGTAGAGGGTGCGGCTTACCCCCCTCTGTCCTGCCGGACATCTCCCCCTCAAGGGGGGAGATCGACTCGCGGTAAGTTATTGCCTATCGCAACAGTTGAAAATGAAGTGCTGTCAGCGCCTCTTGCCGATCTCCCCCCTTGAGGGGGAGATGCCCGGCAGGGCAGAGGGGGGTGAGCCGCAGGCGCCAAGGGGCATTGTTACTCCTAACCGCGATGGCCCCAAAAGATCCCACCCCAAAAATCCTGCCTGTCACATACATGTTATGCAATCATGTTTTAGCGGTCCCACCAAACAACAGGGACTGGACCCATGAAAACGCTGCTCTCCGCTTTCACCGCCATCGTGTCGCTCGGCTTCATCGCCACCGCCGCCAATGCCGCCGATCTGGTGCTCTACACCAGCCAGCCCAACGAGGACGCGCAGGCGACCGTTGATGGTTTCAAGGCCGCCAATCCCGGTCTCGAGGTTGAATGGGTGCGTGACGGAACGCCGAAGATCATGGCCAAGCTGATGGCCGAGATCAATGCCGGCAATCCGGTTGCCGACGTGCTTTTGATCGCCGATACCGTGACGCTGGAGCGCATGAAGCAGGCTGGCCAGCTTCTCGCCCACAAGTCCACGGAAGCCAAGAATATCGACGCCTCGCTTTATGATGCGGACGGCTTCTATTATTCCACCAAGCTCATCACGACAGGCATCATGTACAACACAGCCGCCGCAATGAAGCCGACGAGCTGGAAGGATCTGGCCAAGGCGGAAGCCAAGGGGCTGGTGACCATGCCAAGCCCGCTGACGTCCGGTGCAGCGCTGATCCATGCGCAGACGCTTGCCGCCGCAAACGGCCTCGGCTGGGATTACTACAAGCAACTGAAGGCCAATGAAGCCATCTCCGGCGGTGGCAACGGCGCGGTTCTGAAGTCCGTCGCGTCGGGCGAAAAGGCCTATGGCGTGGTCGTCGATTACATGCCGATCCGCGAAAAGGCGAAGGGCGCGCCGGTCGAGTTCGTTTTCCCGGAAGAGGGTGTTTCGGCCGTCACCGAGCCGGTCGCGATCATCAAGGGCACCAAGCACGAGGAAGCCGCGAAGAAGTTCGTCGACTACGTGCTGTCCGAAAAGGGCCAGCAGGGCTTCGTCAAGCTCGGTTACATTCCCGTGCGTGCCGATGCCGGCATGCCGGAAGGTTTCCCGGCCCGCGACAAGATCAAGGTTCTGCCGCTCAACGCTGCCGATGCGCTGAAGAATTCCGAACAGGACCTGAAGACCTTCTCCGACATCTTCGGCTCCAAGGGCTGATATAGCGGAATGACCCGTTCCAATGCCTATGGAAGCAGCCAGCCGCGCTGGCTGTTTCCTTTTGTGGTCAGCGTTGTTTTTGCGCTCAGCGCCCTGCCGCTCGGGCGGCTCGCCTATACCGGCGTCATCTCGTCACTTAATGGTGACATATGGCGGCTTCTCGCCGATCCTGCCCTTTGGGATTCGGCGCTGAACACGCTCTCCACCTCGTTTTTCGGCATGCTGATTTCGCTTTTGATCGGCGGCGCTTTCGCGCTTTCGCTGACGCTTTGCGACATTCGCGGCAAGTCGATCCTGAGCTTCCTGTTCATGCTGCCGATGATGATACCGCCGCAGGTGACGGCGCTGTCGTGGATCGGCATGACCGGCCCTTCGAGCACGCTGCTGAAGGCCATCGGCCTCGCGCCCGCGATGGGCTCGCCGCAGCCGCTTTATTCGATAGCGGGTATCGCGCTGCTGCTCGGTGTGCAGCACGCGCCGCTCGTCTATCTGTCGCTGCGGGCCGGTCTGCTCGCTTTGCCGCAGGACGGCATCGAGGCTGCGAAGCTCTCCGGCGCTTCGCCGCGCCGGGTGCTGTTCGATATCATCCTGCCGCTGTCGACGCCGGGATTGATCGCCGGGGCGGCAATTTCCTTCGTCTCCAGTGTGGGCAATTTCGGCATTCCGGCGATCCTCGGCATCCCCGCCTCGATCTTTACCCTGCCGACGCTGATCTACAGCCGTTTTGCCAGTTTCGGCACCAGCACATTCGGCGATATTGCCATCCTCTCCACCATGATCGCAATCATCTCCGTCGCCGGGCTTGCGCTTCAGGAACGGGCGATGAAGGGCAGGGACTATCGCATCATCGGTCTTTCCGGCAAGGCGGCGACATTCCGGCTTGGGCTGTGGCGGGTGCCGGCGGAGCTTGCCCTGTGGCTCGTGCTGTTCTTCATGCTGGTGGCGCCGCTGACGGCACTGGTGGCAAGCTCGCTTGCGCCTGCCTATGGCGTGCCGCTCAGCCTCAAGACAGCGACGCTGCATGCCTATGAGGAATTGCTTTACCGCCAGAGCGTGACGCGTACCGCCTTCCGCAACTCGTTGTTTCTGGCGACCGCCACCTCGCTTTGCTTGCTGGCGGTGACGGTGCTGACGGCCTATTTTCTGGTGCGCGGCAAGAGCCGTTTCATGTTCCTGCTTTCGGCGCTGGTGGATATTCCCTATGCGTTGCCGGGGGTGGTGATTTCCGTCTCCTTCGTGCTGCTTTTCGCGGCCCCCATCCCGCTTGTCGGCATCACGCTTTACGGCACGATCTGGATCATTCTGCTCGCCTATTTCTCCTCCTTCTTCGCCGTCAGCCTGAAACCGATGGTCAGCGCCTTCCTGCAATTCGATCCGTCGCTGGAAGAGGCAGCAAGGCTCTCCGGCGCCGGTTTCTGGCGGCGGCTCAAGGATATCATCCTGCCGCTGGTCGGGCCTGCGGCGGGGGCATCGGTCATCCTTGTTTTCCTCATCGCCTGCAACGAGCTGACAGTCTCGGCGCTGCTGTGGTCCGCCGGCACCCAGACGCTCGGCGTGCTCATTTACAATCTCGATGACAGCGGCAGCTTCGATCTTGCCTCGGCACTTTCGGTGCTTGTCGTCATCATGGTGATTTTCCTCATGGCTCTGCTGGAAATTCTGGGGCGCTATCTGCCGAAAGGAGTGGTCCCTTGGCGAAACTGATCCTCAACCGCCTGTCGAAGAGTTTTGGTGCCGGTTCGAAACCAGCCGTGGACGATGTGTCGCTGACGGTGCGTGACGGCGGTTTTCTCGCTCTTCTCGGGCCTTCCGGCTGCGGCAAGACGACGGTGCTTCGCATGATTGCCGGTTTCGAACAGCCGACCGACGGTTCCATCCTGCTCGGCGAGCGGGTGCTGGCCGATGCCGGCAGCATGGTGCCGCCGGAGCGGCGCAACATGGCGATGGTGTTCCAGTCCTATGCGCTGTGGCCGCATATGTCGGTTGCCGACAATGCCGGTTATCCCTTGAAGGTGCGCGGTATTTCAGGTGAGAAATATCGCGACAAGGTGCGTCAGGCGCTTGCCGCCGTCCGCCTCGAGAGCTTCGCCGATCGCCGTCCCGCCGAATTGTCCGGTGGCCAGCGGCAGCGCGTGGCGCTCGCGCGCTGCCTCGTTACCGAGCCTGACGTGGTGCTGCTCGATGAGCCGCTCGCCAATCTCGACCGGCATCTCAGGCAGGAGATGGAGGAGACATTCCGCGAGTTCCACATCCGCTCCGGTGCGACGATGATCTATGTCACCCACGATCAGGCGGAAGCCATGGCGCTGGCAACCGATGTCGCCGTGATGTCGCAGGGCAGGCTGTTGCAGGTCGCGCCACCGGCGGAGCTTTATGCGCGGCCCGAAGGCAGGCTGGTCGGCTCGCTCGTGGGGCAGGGGGCGATCGTGACCTTGCCGGCGCCCGAAGGGACTTCGCGCGATCTCGACTGGTCGGTGCTTAGGGCAGCGATGGAGAGCGGCAGGCAATCGCCGCACGCGGATATTCTTGTGCGGCCACAGGATGTGGTGCGGCATGCAGAGGGCATCGCCTGCACCGTCACCTCGGTTCTCTACGAGGGCGAGCGTTATGCCCTGCGTCTCGACCTGCCGGACGGGCAGGCGCTGAGGGCCTATTCGCGGGAAGCGGTTGCAGTCGGGGACCGTCTGCCAATGGCCATTCGCGCGGCGTGGCGGCTTTAGGGTGAGAAGTGTACTTCCCTCATCTCTGTGCTTGTCACAGGGGTCCAGCCGACGCGCGTCTGCGCGGTGAAAAGAGTCCTTTCAGCCCAATGACTTGGGCTGAAAGGATTCCTGTGACAAGCACAGGAATGAGGGCGGGTGAAGGACGTGGCCCTGGCTACTGGCGAGGCGGAGCGACACCGGCTAAGCTTTCCCTGTAGCAATAGGATTGATTCATGTCGCTTCGGCTTGCCACCTTCAATATCGAAAATCTCCTCACCCGTTTCGATTTCACCGGCTTTCGCAACCAGACGCGGCGCGACAGGGCGATCCAGCTTTTCGATATTCGCGACGAGGCGACCTATCAGGCGCTGGAAAGCGCGCGGATGGTCTCTTCCACCGACGACACGCGCCAGCTTTCGGCACTCGCCATCGCCGATGCGGATGCCGATATTCTCTGCCTGCAGGAAGTGGACAACATGGCCGCGCTGCAGGCCTTCGAATATGGCTATCTCTATCGCATGGTCGGCAATGGCTACCTGCAGAAATATCTGGTCGAGGGCAATGACAGCCGCGGCATCGATGTCGCCGTCGTCATGCGCGAGGAGACGCGGGACGGCGACAGGATCGAGGTGGTCGATATCAAGAGCCATGCGGCGCTGACCTATCGCAATCTCGATCTCTTCAATCCCGCGCTTGCCGCCACAAACCAGATCGACGACAAGATTTTCAAACGGGATTGCCTGGAAATCGATCTGAGGATCGGCGGCAAGCCGCTGACGCTTTACGTCACGCATTTCAAATCCATGACCAATGCCCGCGACGCGGTCGACGCCCGCATCGCCACCATGCCGATCCGCGAGGCGGAGGCCATGGCCGTGCGCCGTATCATTGAAAACCGCTGGGGTGTGGGCAATACCCGCAACAAGAATTTCGCCATCTGCGGCGATCTGAATGATTATCAGGAGCGTGTCGCGATTTCCGGCGACAGGCGCAGCGGTTACAGCTTCGCGCCCGTCGAGGAGGAGCGCAGCGCGCTCGATATCCTCTCGGCCGATGGTTTCGTGGTCAATCCGATGATGCGCCGTGACGTCATGGATCGCTGGACGCTTTACCATTCACGCGGGCCGCAGGAGCAGCATCTGTGCCAGCTCGACTATATCTGGCTGTCCCCGCGTCTGGCGGAGATGAACGCCACGCATGTTCCCGAAATCATTCGCAATGGGCAACCTTTCCGGACGATATTCCCGCCGGGACAGGAGGTCGAACGTTATCCCCGCACCGGCTGGGATCGTCCGAAGGCTTCCGATCATTGCCCCGTGGTCATGACGCTGGATTTGATCTAGTCGAAGCAAAACCCGCCGCCGGCGATGTTCTTAGCCGTTCGCGACCTTTGGGAAATAGGTTGCCCAGACCCGGTTGCGGCCCGCACGCTTGGCTTCGTAAAGCCGGTCGTCGGCGATGGCGATCAACTCATCCCAGCTGTTGATCGCACGCGCTTCCTGCCAGACCACGCCGAAACTTGCCGTCAGCGACAGGCCGCTTTGCTCATCGATGGTCTGGGCTTCGATCAGGCGGCGAAGGCGGTCGGCCGTGGCCGTCGCCGTGGCATGGCTGACATCCTGCAGCACGACGACGAATTCCTCACCGCCATATCGGGCGAGAATGTCGTGCTTGCGCAATGCGCTGCGCAACAGGCCCGCGGTCTTCTGAAGCGCGATGTCACCCATGGCATGGCCGTAACGGTCGTTGATCGATTTGAAATGGTCGATATCGACAATCATCACGCCGAGCGACTGACATTGCTCCTCGCCCGTCAATATGGAGCGAACCGCCTTTTCGAGTGCGCGGCGGTTGAAGACGCCCGTCAGCGCATCGGTTTCGGAAAGGGTGCGCAGCTGCTCGGCCAGCGCACGCTGCTGGTTTTCCATTTCGCCCTTTTGGCGAAGCTGTTCGCGCAGGAAATCCAGTTCCTCGAACATCTTCTTTACTTCCGGTGCAACCCTGTCCTCATGATTGCCCTCGGAAAGATCACCGCCGGCGATGGCGGCGATCTGCGTCTGGACGGATTGCATGGGACGGAACAGCGCGGTTTTATACACCGATGTCAGCCGCAACAGCACCAGCACAGCGATGCCGGCGAGAAAGAGCGAGGTTCCGCCATAGATCAGGGCCTCCTGCTTTTTCTTTTCGATCCGCGCGCGCGTTTCGGACAGAATAAGGTCGCGCAGGGTGTCGGACGACCGCATGCCGGCAATATAGTTTCTGGAGAATTCAAGTGCGCTTGGCTGGGCGGATGGCACCGCCATCACGATCGTGTTCTGCGCGTAACGCAAAGCCTGACCGAAATATTGGGTTTCAAGATCGCGCAATGCGCCGTCCAGCCGCGGCGTCGAGAGATAGGCGGCGGTATAATTGGTCAGCGATGCTTTCAGCGACAGCAGGCTCTGCATCTCGGTGTCGAACTTGGCGCGATAACCGAGCTTTTCCTGCCTGTTCGCCTTGAGACTCATGATGACATAGGAACCGAGGCGACCGATACGGTCGCGCATCACGCCCGCCGTGCCCGTCATGGCGATGTCGATCGCCACGTCGGGCGTCACCTTGATGATGGCGCGTGCGGCCCTGCCGCGCAGCAGATTGACGCTATCCGCCGCCTTGAACATCGATGCAATCGCATTGGACATCGCGCCGTGGTTACGCGCGTCAGGGGGGAGCGCGGCAACCTGATCGACCAGCTCTCGCGATTGCTCGAGCTTCTGGCGGGTATCAGCAAGCGACTTCGCCAGTTCAGGCTGTGTTCTGATATCGTTGGCGAAGGATTTCTCCAGCTCCGACAGCTTGTCGTCCGTTGCCTTGCGCGCGGCGGCAAGCCCTTCGGTCAGCCTTGCATCCGGCACGGATGCACCCATCAGATTATTGGCGGGGCCTCGCTCGGCCGACACCAGCCATGCGGACTGGAGAGCGGTTTCAAAGCGGCTGAGCTGCGCGGCATTGGTGCGATAGCGCAGATAATTATAGACGCTGGGCAGCGCGGCAAGGGTTGCCAGCAGGATGGAGCTTACGGCGATGATGATCGTGCCCGTCAGCTGGATTTTCTGTATGCTCGCGCGCATATGATGCGTTGTTCTCACTGGAATGGTTATGTTTCATCGCCATTCTAGTGGTGCTGCGTAAATACTTCGCTTATTTTCCGGGCCTTCTGCTACAATTGCGATCATGAAGACAGCCCGGCCGGCGACGGTGTGGAAAAGCGGTTTGTCGATGCCACGGCGTTAGTTTTTACTTTACACCAAGTCAGAATCTGATAGTTGGCAAGGCACTGGCTTGCCCTTGTAGCTCAGTTGGTAGAGCACCTGATTTGTAATCAGGGGGTCGCGGGTTCGAACCCTGCCGGGGGCACCAGTAAAATCAATCGCTTAATCCTGAAATCTATTTGGTTGAATGAACCGTGTGACGGGTGACGCTTTGCGTCTGCCGCTGCCGGTGGTTGAGCCCTGATGAAACTGGAGTGACTGGCTTCGGCCTGCCAGCCCGGGAGACTCTCGCATCGGGAAGCCGGTTTAGCCCACTAGAAGGCGAGATCGGGAAGGGCGGGGCATCCGCCAGAGTTGTAAAGCCCCAAGGTTTAAGCATATTGTTCGGCAGATAAGTTGAGCAACAGCGGGCGCTTTCAATGGATGCATATGGTCATTTGCGGATATTGGTAAGCCTTATCCTCGGCCTGGCCATTACCAGGGTGTTGTCCGGACTTTCCAGAAGGTTGCAGGAGCCGCAGAAAACCGACCGTATGCATGCGCAGATCGTCTGGTCGATTGCCCTGCTTCTGGGAGCTGTCCATTTCTGGTGGTGGGAATTTGCGCTGCGGCTGATCCACAACTGGAATTTCTGGATTTACATTTTCGTTCTGGTCTACACGTCGCTGTTCTTTTTGATGTCGACGCTGCTTTATCCCGATCACATTCAGGAACTCTCCGAGCGGGAAAGTTTTTTCGTGCGCAGGCGACATGCGTTCTTTGCCCTGTTTGCCGCCTCGTTCGTCTTCGATCTGGTGGACACCTACATCAAGGGCAGGGAACATTTCGAACAGCTCGGGCCATGGTATCTGGCAAGGATAGTCGGCGGTCTGCTTATCGCGATTGTGGCGATGAGAACCGATAGCAGCCGCAAAATCATGTGGCTCGGTGTTATCTGGCTCTTCTTTAACGCGCTCTGGATAACAGCGATCTACAGCGACCTGTTCTAGTTCTTTCAGCGGCAAAATAACCGGATCGCGGGACGGCCCTGCGAGTGGAACGCGCAAGCGCACAATGCAGCGTGGCGGTTTCGATGATCGCCTACGGCTTTATGTGATAGAGCTTGTGCACGATGGACCAGTTGCCGTCGCGTTCCAGCAGTGACAGATATTCGTAAAAATCCATACCGTCGAAACGGGTCGTCAGCTTCACCGAGGCGCTGTCGCCTTCCTTGTCGATGCCCATGATTTCAAAAGCGGGATCGTGATCGGGGAGGCCGCGTTCGCTTTTGCGCATCTGGTCGACAAAGTCCTCCAGGGACAGCCATTCGATCTCGCCTTCGAAGGTTCCGACGATGCTGGCGCGCGGGTCGAAAACGTCACGCATCAGGCTCTCATCCGCATAGGCCATGGCATGGACATAGTCCGTGACGGTCTGGGTAATCGTTTGCGGCATCGGATCATCCTCCCTTCTAATCCAAATGCCAAGCTTACACCCGTTGGCGTCTTTCCACCATAACCCCCTGAAAATGCGCCGGTTACGCTTCTTCCTGCGGTGTTTTCCGCCGGCTGCGGCAGGTGCTGTGCGAAACCGTGCGGCATGTTTTGCCGCCGCTTTCCACAATTTTGTCCCGCCTGTCATTATAGTCGCCTTGGGTCCGACAAATTTCGGCATCAAGGGCTTTTCCGCCCGTTTTGATGTGGCGCGCGGCGAGGCTTTGTGTGGGCTTTGCCGGTTTAACCGCCGGGGCGGGGTGCCGCGCCGGGCGGAATTGGCCTATGATCTGCCCGCGTGCCAGACGGGAGCGGTGTTGGGCATGCGGGTAACAGTTTGCGTTTGAAGGTGTTTTTGTGATTGATCCCTATGTTTTGCTTGGCGTGGAGCGCGATGCCGACGAGGCGGCGATCAAGTCGGCCTACCGCAAGGTGGCCAAGGCCGCGCATCCCGATAGCGGCGGCGATGCCGAGCAATTCGCGCGCCTGCAGACGGCCTATGAGCTGCTGAAGGATCCGGTGCGCCGCAAGGTATTCGACGATACCGGCTACGATCCGCAGCTTGCCGACGCCAAGGACCTCAAGGGCCTGCTGATGTTGGAAACGCTGGTGAATGAATTCATTCTGGACGAACGCGAACCCGGCAGTTTCGACCCCGTGGCCGCCATGCGCCGCAAGCTGACCGACGATATTCTGAAAAGCCGTTTCCATATTCTCGAGCTGGAGCGGCACCGCACCCGGGTTCGCAAACATATGGACCGTCTCGGCCGCAAGCCGGAAACCGATGTGCTGAGTTCCATGCTGCGCGCCCGCAGCCAATCCATCGCCGAAGCCATCCGCAATGCCGAAGCCCAGATCGAGGCAATCGAACAGGCCTATACGATGCTCGAAGGTTATTCCTACGAGCTGGAAAGCGTGACGCTGGCCGAGCCCTTGCTGAAAGGCGAGGCGGCGGAATAGGCGGCCGTTCAGGGGCCGTTGACGAGGGCGAGGATGAGCTGATGCACCCGCCCGCCGGGGGAAAGCTCGTCCCGGTCGAAATCGCGGCCGCGCTGGCGCTGCTCGTTGGAAAGCTCACCCAGACGCTGTTGCAGAACGGCGCGCACCTTCTGACATTTGGCATCGTTTTCCGCCCTCAGCCCGATGCTGAAGGCCTCGATCTTTTTCACCATGTCGAGAATATGGTCACCATGGACGCGTTCATGGGTTTCCACGCCGGAAATGAAAGTCCTCCAGCTGGCGGCGACTGCGGGCGGCAGATTGGCGGGCGCTTTCGGCCAGGTGTAGATGATGGTGAGATTGGGCCTTGCGGTGGCCAGCACGCAGGCGCCATCCGGCTGCGGACGGTAATCCCGCCGCCATGTCAGCTTGAACGTGGTGTGGGCGATGGCCTGCACGCCGGCGGTCGGACCGCGTTCGCCGATCGATTGATAAAGCGCACCGCCCGTATTGCCGCTGATGGCGTAGGTTTTTATCTGCTCGGCCGGTTTCCAATCGGCCGCCTGCGCTGACAGCGACAGGGCGCCGAGCGTGATGGCGGTGCGGATGGCAAAGGAAAAGAGGCTATTGGCGGGCACGCAGCGATCCTTGGTGATTTGCGCGCCGAAGATAGGCGAGAGGCGCGCCGTCAGGCAAGGGCCCTCCGGCGGGGAGTGCCGGGTTTTCCGATAGGTCGCCACATATGAAAACCCCCGCGACAGGGCGCGGGGGGACAAGCTTGCGGACTGCAGGGGTAATCAGTCGTCCAGCTTGTCGTAATCGAGCTTCGGAGCGTTCTGAAGCGCTTCCTTGGTGGTGTCGACATAGGCCTTCCAGGTGCCGTTGTCGTTGTGGACCGCGACGGAAGCTGGGTCGAGCACCACATAGCTCTTATCGATGCCGAGGAAGCCGCCGACGCTGGCCACCAGGCCGATCACCGACTTGCCGTCACCGATGACGACATCTTCGATTTCACCGATGTTTTCGTTCTGGGCGTTGTAGATGTCCATGCCATCGAGCTGGGAGGCGGTGAGGTCGGTCTTCTGGACATTGACGAACTTCAGCGGGCCGCTGGCCTTGGTGCCCATGGTAATGCCGGGGCCGGACAAAGTGGCGTCCGCGCCGGCAGCAGGGGCAGTAGTGGCCGTCTGGGCAAAAGCCACGGAAGAGGAGAGCGCTGCTGCCGCAGCGAGAGCGATGACATTGATTTTCATGATGTTTCTTCCCTTTGTATGCTGAACGTTGCGTTCGGGGAGGAAACGATGGGAGGCGGATTTGGTTCCTCATGGGAGGACAGGAAAATTTCGTCTATGCTGAAAAAAAGGATCAGGCGTGCGTCGAAATCGGGAGGATGTCATGGCGAAAAACATGGTGGCGAAAGATGCAGGGGAGACCGCACCATCGGACTTCATCGACCGGAAGATCGCGGAGCTCGGCGACTGGCGCGGTGAGACGCTCGCGCATATTCGCGCGGTGATCAGGAAGGCCGATCCGGAGGTGGTGGAAGAGGTGAAATGGCGCGGCGTGCCGGTCTGGTCGCATGCGGGCATCCTCTGCACCGGCGAAACCTACAAGAACGCGGTGAAGATGACATTCGCCAAAGGAGCCTCGCTGGAAGACCCGGAGGGCCTGTTCAATTCAAGTCTGGAGGGAAACACACGGCGGGCGATTGATTTTCACGAGGGGGATGTCGTGGATGAGGAGGCGCTGGCGGCGCTGATTCGGGCAGCGGTGGCGTTGAACGCGGTGGGGAAGAGCGGGAAAAAGCGGGCCGGAAAGTAATGGACCTATCCGGCGACGAGAAAGAGGCCCACGCCTCAATCCTTGGCTTTGTCGGCAGCCTTGTCCCATTCCCCATCGATGAACTTCAGCGCGTCGATAATCGAGACCTTCCACACCGACCAGACGTGATCGCCGTCGGTCACTCGCAGCTCGGATTTGCGTTTGTCGGCTTGCAGCGTCTCGTGCAGGGCGATGGCGCCGCGCCAGAGAAAGAAGCCGTCATCGTCGCCGACGGTCAGATAGGTGGCAGGCAAATCCTGGCTTTCGGCCACATGCTGTGCAACGAGGGTGAATACGTTCTTTTCGTTGAAGAGCCTTGCATCGAAAGGTGTGCCGAAGGCTCCGGAGAAATGGTCCCCGGTTGAGGGAAGCACGATGCCGCTGGTGACGGTGGTGCGGTCGACCCGGTGGAAAAAGGCGCTGTCCTGAATGAGCTTGAGTTCGGCCGGCGTCTTGTCGAGATCGGAGGCGGGGACATTCTGCCAGATGGCGCCCGACAGACTGGCCACTGCGTCATAGAGGTCTTCATGGCCATAGGCGAGATGCAGGGCGCCGAAACCGCCCATGGAGAGGCCGGCGATGGCGCGGCCTTGCCGATCTTTCCGCACCGGCAGCGTTTTCTCGATCTGGTCGCGCAGATCGCCGGTCAGGGCCGTTTCGTAATCGCCGGGGCCGCCGACAGCGGCGGAATCCACATACCAGCTGTTCTTGACGCCGGGCATGACGACAACCAGCGGGCGGATGGCGCCGGCAGCGATGAGCGTATCGAGCGTCTTTTCGATATTGCCGAGATCGCGCCAGCTGTTCTGGTCGCCATCGTGGCCGTGCAGGAGGTAAAGCACCGGCCAGCCGTTTCCCGGCGGCACGCCGTCCGGGCGATAGATGTTGACGGGGAGCGGCGCGTTCAGGGCGGGACTATGGAAGGTCGCATCCTCGATCTGTCCGGCAAAGGCCGGAGTGTAGGTGACGAGGAGGCAGAATGCCGCCAGATTTTTTCGATACATGCGGTCGCTCCCTGCTGCCATTTCCAGACCATATCAACGTGCGCCGTTCCCGCATCAAGGGTCAACGCATCAGGGGAAGCACGGAGATCGAGATATTGCGCGCCTGTGTCGCGGGGGTCCTCCCGACCGGTCCGATCTATTTCTCTACCTACATCAAGTCGGCGGAAAATGATGACTACATTGCCATGGCCCTGGATGCCGACTTGGTGAAAGTTTTTGGTCCGGACCAGGTCGCAGCGCGGATCAGGCAGTGCGAAAGCTGATCGCCGCTGCCGGAGCGCGCGGGTGCTCCGGTCATGTGTTTCGCAATACATATGCCTGCTGGCATCGAATATCGCGGGCGCGTGCGTCACCGCCCCGGCCGGCCCGTCTTGCCCTTGGTTCGGCTCTTGCGCTTCTGCTCGCCGGCGTCCTCATAGGAACCCGCGCCGATCTTGCCGCGTACCAGCGGTCGGGGATCGTCCGTGGCGCGCTCCGGCTGGCCCTCCAGCAACGGCGAGAACCGTTTGCCGGGCTCTCTCTCGGGCTTGTCGGGCACCGCGCCGCGCACGGGTTTTTCGGTCCTGCCCACCGTCATCTCGTCCAGCGTGTTCCTGCGGAACAGCGGTTTGCCCGCATCCGAGCCGGGGCCTATTTCATCCAGCGAGGGTTTGGCGAAGAGGGATTTGCCGCTTTCGTTCGCTGCGGCGCCCGCCTCCGTCCTGCCGGATGTCTCACCCTCCGGGGGGGAGATCGACAAGTGGCTGCGTCTGTTGTTCTTTCCGCCGCCTTCGATGGCGCGGGCCTCTTCCTTGGCCATCGGGTCGTCCATGGTGGCCAGTTCGGCGGCCTTGAGGCGTTTGATTTCGTCGCGCAGGCGGGCAGCTTTTTCGAAGTCGAGATCGGCTGCGGCGTCGCGCATGGATTTTTCCAGCGCGTTGAGATGGGCCTGCAGATTGTTGCCGACCAGGTGGCCGCCATCGGCGAAGCCCTTGCCGGAAACGCCAGAAATATCGGCCCTTACGTGATCGCGCTCATAAACAGAATCAAGAATGTCGGAAATCTTCGCCTTGACCGATTCCGGCGTGATGCCGTGTTCGGCATTATAGGCCATCTGCTTTTCGCGGCGGCGGGAGGTTTCCTCCATCGCCCGCTTCATCGAGCCGGTGATATTGTCGGCATAAAGGATGACCTTGCCGTCAACGTTACGGGCGGCACGGCCGATGGTCTGGATCAGCGAGGTTTCCGAGCGCAGGAAGCCTTCCTTGTCTGCATCGAGGATGGCGACGAAACCGCATTCGGGAATGTCGAGGCCTTCACGCAGCAGGTTGATACCGACGAGAACGTCGAAAGCGCCGAGGCGCAGGTCGCGGATGATTTCGATGCGCTCCAGCGTGTCGATATCCGAGTGCATGTAACGGACGCGGACGCCCTGTTCATGCAGATATTCGGTCAGGTCTTCGGCCATGCGTTTGGTCAGCACGGTGCAGAGCGTGCGGTAACCCTTGGCGGCGGTTTCGCGGATTTCGCCGAGAACATCGTCAACCTGGCTGCGGGCGGAGCGCACTTCCACCGGCGGGTCGATGAGGCCGGTCGGGCGGATGACCTGTTCGGCGAAGACGCCGCCGGACTGTTCCATCTCCCATGAGCCGGGGGTTGCCGAAACCGCCACGGTGAGCGGGCGCATTGCGTCCCATTCCTCGAAGCGCAGCGGCCGGTTGTCCATGCAGGAGGGCAGGCGGAAGCCATATTCGGCCAGCGTCGCCTTGCGCCTGAAGTCGCCGCGATACATGCCGCCGATCTGGCTGACGGAGACATGGCTTTCGTCGATGAACAGCAGCGCGTTATCAGGGATATATTCGAACAAAGTCGGCGGCGGTTCGCCGGGATTGCGGCCGGTGAGATAACGCGAATAGTTCTCGATGCCGGCGCAGGAGCCGGTCGCTTCCAGCATCTCGATATCGTAGCGGGTACGCTGCTCCAGCCGCTGGGCTTCCAGCAGACGCCCGGCCTTTTCCAGTTCGGCGAGGCGGCCCTTCAATTCTTCCTTGATCGACTTGATCGCGCCGTTCAGCGTCGGGCGTGGGGTCACATAGTGCGAATTGGCGTAAATTTTCACCGATTGCAGGTCACCGGTCTTCTGGCCCGTCAAGGGGTCGAATTCGGTGATGGAATCGATCTCGTCGCCGAACATCGATATGCGCCAGGCGGCATCCTCAAGGTGGGCGGGGAAGATTTCGATGGTATCGCCGCGCACGCGGAACGAGCCGCGCTGGAAATCCATGTCGCGGCGTTTGTATTGCTGGGCCACGAGGTCGGCCAGAAGCTGGCGCTGGTCCAACCGGTCACCCACCTGCATCTGGAAGGTCATGGCCGTATAGGTCTCGACCGAACCGATACCGTAGATGCACGAAACCGAGGCGACGATGATGCAGTCGTCGCGTTCCAGCAGCGAGCGGGTGGCGGAGTGGCGCATCCGGTCGATCTGTTCGTTGATCGAGGATTCCTTCTCAATGAAGGTATCGGAGCGCGGCACATAGGCTTCCGGCTGATAATAATCGTAGTAGGAGACGAAATATTCCACCGCATTATCGGGGAAGAAGTTCTTGAACTCCGAATATAGCTGCGCGGCCAGCGTCTTGTTGGGCGCGAGGATGACAGCCGGGCGCTGCGTCGCCTCGATCACCTTGGCCATGGTGAAGGTCTTGCCCGAGCCGGTAACGCCGAGCAGCACCTGGCTGCGTTCGCCCGAATTGATACCTTCTACGAGGTCGTTGATGGCCGTCGGCTGGTCGCCGGCGGGCTTGTAGTCCGAAGCCATGCGGATGGCGACGCCGCCTTCGGATTTTGGCGGGCGGGCCGGGCGGTGCGGCGTCCACAGCTTGCCGTCCTTGAACAGCGGATTGCCGCTCTCGATCAGTTTCGACAGCGCGTCCACCGTGGCGGTGACGGCGCCGGGCGCGAGGTTGGCGGCATCCTCCAGCGATACGTCCATGCCGGCGACCGGATTGAGACCGGCGGCGGCGCGGGTTTTCGGATCGCTCGATGCGCCGATGGAAACGCCGCGTGCGGTCTTGGAGGCCGTGGTGTTCTTGGCCGTCTTCGGGGGGGCTTTCTGGGCCTCCTTGCGCGCTTCGATCTCGATCTTCTTGCGGTGCTTGCCCGCCTTCGAGGCGATTTCGCGCTGGGTTTCCACGGAGGAAGCCTCCGCTTCCGCCTCGAGCTGCTTCACCCAATCGGCGACGCTGCCGCTGAGCGGCGCGCCTTCGAAGGACGATTGCGGAGCTTCCTCGAAGCCCGAGGGCGAGGAGGTGGAGTTTTTCGGTGATCTGGCCATAGGCGAAATATGGAGGGAGTCACGCATAAAGGGAAGGGGATGTGGTGAAAAAATGAGTACAAAAAGGAAACGAAGCGTGCGGAACAAAATTCGGCCGGATGCGTTGCGTAGCGGCTGAAGACAGCTTTGTTCAAATCCGTCGGAAATCGATTTCGGTTTTCGGGCGGATGCGCTAGAGCAAATCCATACGGGCGGAATGAGGGTTTCCTTCTGACTGCCTTCTCCTGCCGCATTTCATGACATCCCTCCCTTTTTTCCAGGACCCATCATGCCGTTCTCAATCAGCCCTGCCCATATCTGGCCTGTCCTGATGCTCATCGCCTCCAATGTTTTCATGACCTTCGCCTGGTACGGCCATCTCAAGCACAAGGGCAGCGCGCTCTTCCTGGCGATTGTCGCCAGCTGGGGCATCGCCTTCTTCGAATATGTGCTTGCCGTTCCCGCCAACCGCATCGGTTCGGAGGTCTATTCGACCGCGCAGCTCAAAACCATTCAGGAAGTCATCACGCTCGCGGTCTTCGCGCTGTTTTCGATCTTCTGGCTTAAGGAAAGCATCACTATCAACCACGTGATCGGTTTCGCGCTGATCGCTTTCGGTGCGTCCTTCATTTTCCGCTCCTGAAAAGGAATAAATACCCGGCGCTTGCCGGCCCGGAACCAGTCGCAACGGATATGAGGTGATGTATCGATGAAAATACGGCCTGCGACAGTTGACGATGCAACGGGAATGGCGGCGGTTCAGAATGAGATATTCTCGGCCGGCCTCCGAAAAGCGCCGACGGACATTACGGCCGTGCTGGAGAATTACCTCCAGCACGCCGACCGTATCGAATGCTCGGTCGCCGAGGACGATGACGGGCGTATACTGGGCTTCCAGTCGCTGCGTTATGCGCGCACGGACAATCCCTATGGCGTGGCGGAAGGCTGGGGCATCATCGGCACCCATGTCAGCCCGCAGGCGGCACGAAGAGGTGTGGGATCCGCCCTCTTCGCGGCAACGCGCAGGGCGGCGGAGGCGCGGGGTATTCAGAATATCGATGCCAGTATCGGTGCGGACAACATGCTCGGCCAAAGCTATTACGACGCTATGGGATTTACGACCTATCGCCAACCGGAAGGGCTGGTCTGCAAGGTTTACCGGCTGGGCTAGACGCGGCCTGCTTCCGGATCAGCCGCGATTGTCGTTTTCGGAATATTGCAGGCGGGCCTTGCAGATGCGAACGTGGTTCTCGTCAGCCCATTGCACCAGCAATTGCATCGGCACCAGAAACGAGCGGCCGAGATTGGTCAGCTCATATTCCACGCGCGGCGGCACCTCCGCATAAAGCGTGCGGCGGATGAAGCCATCTTCTTCCAGCCGTTTCAGCGTGCGGGACAACATCTGCTTGGAAATATCGTCGATCCTGCGGTTCAGCTCGTTGAAGCGCAGCACGCCGCCCTGCAGGGCTTCCAGAACCAAAAGGCTCCATTGATCGCCGATACGGTCGAGCACATCGCGGATGGGGCAGGGCTGGTCGAAGGCAAAAACCTCTTTCGTCTGCGTATCCGCCATGTCCTTACCCCTTGCCCTTTTACCCTTGCAGGTCATCGCCATGTGACCAGATCAGCCGCCGCTGACTTCTTGCGGCTATGGCTGCGATACCATAGCTCTTCTTCGCGGTCTATAATCTAGACCGGTAACGATAGTGACAAGAGGAAAGAAGCCATGGCTAAAATCGCGCTCATCGGCGCTTCCGGCAATGCCGGGTCCCGTATTCTGAAGGAACTTTCCGACCGGGGACATCAGGTGACGGCAATCGCCCGCAATCCCGAAAAGATCGCCAGCCTGCCGAATGTGGTGGCAAAGAAGGGCGATGTTTTCGATCAGGCAGGGCTTTCGGAACTGCTGAAGGGTCACGATGCCGTGATCAGTTCGGTGCATTTCACCGCCAGCGATCCGGCAACGCTGATCGAGGCAGTGCGCGCCTCCGGCGTTCAGCGCTATTTCGTCGTCGGCGGCGCCGGCAGCCTTGAAATTGCGCCGGGCCAGCGTGTGGTCGACCTGCCGGATTTCCCGGCCGCCTACAAGGCCGAAGCGACCAAGGGCGCGGAGTTCCTGGACCGGCTGAAACAGGAAAAGCAGCTCGACTGGACCTTCCTGTCGCCATCCGCCGAATTCGTGCCGGGCGAAAGAACGGGCAAATTCCGCATCGGCAAGGATAATCTCCTCAGCAACGATGAGGGCAGCCGCATTTCCTTCGAAGACTATGCCATCGCGCTTGTCGATGAAATCGAGAAGCCGCAGCATTCCCGCCAGCGTTTCACCGTCGGTTATTGAGAGGTAACACCCATGAATTTCGTAACACGCCGTCTTGCCATCGCCGCATTCGCTCTCGTGCCCGCCTTGATGGCAGCGCCCGTTCTGGCGCAAACCGCAGCACGGGACTTCGCGCAGGAAGAAGCCAACCGCAAACTGGTGATCGAGTTCTACGATACGGTCTTCAACAAGCATGAGGTTGACAAGGGCGCCGCCGTCCTCGTCGACAGCTACAAGCAGCACAACCCGATGGTGCCGGATGGCAAGAAGCCGTTCGTGGATTATTTCACCGGCCACTTCAAGGAAAACCCGCAGTCGAAAGCACGGATCGTGCGTAGCGCCACGGATGGCGATCTGGTCTATCTGCACATCCATTCGACGGAAAATGAAGGCGATCGCGGCAGGGCCATCGTCGATATTTTCCGGGTTACCGACGGCAAGATCACCGAGCACTGGGACGTGATCCAGGAGGTGCCGGAAAAGGCGGCGAACACCAATACGATGTTCTGAGAGCCGTTGCCGTCGCATTGCCGATAACAGGGAACAGCCGGGATTTTCGCCCGGCTGTTTTCATTTCAGATCGCGCGTCGTTTCTGGCGCGACTGTACGATCAGATCCAGCGCCATCATGGCCAGCAGGCTCGCGCCCACCAGCGGGAAAATGATGCCGCCGATGGCGAGTATGGCGAGCAGACCGTGCAGGACGCGTTTTTCCTGCGGGAGGGGCGGCACGCCGAGTGACCCTTTCGGACGGCGTTTCCACCACATGATGCCGGCAGACACTGCAAGCAGCACAATGCCGATACAGGCCGCTAGAAGCACGATCTGGTTGGCAAGGCCATATTGCTGGCCCAGATGCACGTTGATGCCCCATTCCAGCGCCTTGCCGAGCGGGCCGTAATCGGCGTAGCTCATATCGATCAGCGGCTCGCCGCTATATTGATCGAGATGGACGACCCGTTGCTGCGCCAGATCGTCGGGATAGACGGAGCCGCTATAAACGCCCGTCGGTTTTCCCGGAAGGGAGACAGCGTAACCGGCGGCAAGACCGAGCGCGTCGAAACGTGCTATCGCCTCGTCGATCCCGATAGGCTGGTCTTCGGCGGAATGGGTGGATTCCGGTATTTTCGCCTGCTCCAGTGACCAGCTTGTCTTCGCCACGTGGTCGAGATGTTCGCCCGACATCGGAACATCGGTGCGAATGCCCGCCGGATATCCGAAGTTGCTGCCATTCGCCCATTCATTGATCTTCGCACCCCAGACGCCCGACCAGGGCATGCCGGTGACCGCAAGGAAAACGATGAAAAAGCCGACGAAAATGCCGGTGACGGCATGGGTATCGCGCCAGAACACCCGCTTTTTCGGCGTGCCGCGCACGGTCACGACACCGCCGGTCTGTTTTCGCGGCCACCAGAGATAGATGCCGGTGGCGACAAGAAGGATGGACCAGCCGGCAGCGATTTCGATCAGATAGCGGGCATAGGTGCCGAAATATTTCAGGCTGTGGAGATAGCGGATCGTCCACATGACGGTGCCGCGATCCGGCAGGGAGCCGGCAACCTCAGCAGTGTAGGGATTGACGTAGACGGCCCGCTTTCCATCCGCCGTATTGACGGTGATTTCCGCCGACGCGCCCGGATCGGCGGGGGTGATATATTTGACGGCTGCGCCGGGAACGGCCGCAAGTGCTGCACTCACGATCTCGGAAGGCAGCGCTTTCGGCGCGTTTTGCACCACTTCGATCCGCTTCAGGTCTGGGTGGATGAGATTATCGAACTCGTCCCGGAAGAGATAAAGCGCACCGGTGACGGCGAGCGATATCATGAAGGGCAGGACGAAGAGACCGGCGTAGAAATGCCAGCGCCATACGGCGCGGTAAAGATTTGCGGACGAGGAATGCGCAGGCGCACGCTCGCCCTCGAAAGAGGTCGTAACAGACATGGATGTCTCCGCAAGAGAATTGATTTTCCGGCAGGCCGGACAGTGTTCTAGCGTCGCGGAGCTGAGGGGGGTGCGCGTGGGCGCGATTCCAGATTGGGCGGCGATGGCGGCAACGCCGCGTCGATGTTCAGGAAGGTGACTTCGACCGCAGGGAGAATATTGTCCGCGCGCTCGACGGGAATAACCGGAAGAGCGGCGGCTGTGGCCGAAGCCAGACGGCAGAGCGTGCCGCAACAGTCGTCTGCGATCTTGCCGGCAGGGTTCTGTTTGCCGGAGCCGCCTTCCGGCAAATGGCTGGAACAGATGATCTCATCCGCCGCCAGCGCGGCCATCGCCATGTTGCCGCTTGTCAGGCCGTTGGCGAGGCCCTGCAAAAGGAAAAGCAGAACCGCCAGCATGGCGATGGCGCCAGCCGAACTTCTGTCCTGCATGATCCTGCGAATAAATCCCATGCAATCGGAATGTCATATTTGCGGCGAAATGTCACCGCGACACAATGACGGGAAGTGAGGGGCAATAACGATCCCGACAAAGCGTGGGATGCCGATGCTGCTTGTTGTTGAGCGGCGCTGGAGCCCAGCGCCGCAGCGCGCTTATTCCGCTGCCGGAATGGGCGTGGGTTGTCCGTTTTCGTCCATCGCCACCATGATGAAGGTTCCGGCGGTGACTTTTTCCAGCTTGTCATAACGCGACCGCTGCGCCCAGGCTTCCACCGTCAGGGTGATGGAGGTGCGGCCAACGCGGGCGATGTCGGTATAGATGGACAGCGTGTCGCCGATCTTCACCGGCAGTTCGAAGGCCATTTCCTTGACCGCCGCGGTGACGACGCGACAGCGGGAACGCTCCGCTGCACGGATACCGCTCGCCAAGTCCATCTGCGACATGACCCAGCCGCCGAAAATATCGCCGGCGGGATTGGCGTCGGCCGGCATGGCAAGCGTTCTGAGCGTCAGCTCGCCGGTCGGTTTGATGGTCTGCTCGGTCATGTTGAAATTTGCTCCTTGCGAAAAAGCGCAGCATGCGTTGCGCTTTGTGATTTCGCAAGGAAGGCGAAGCGTCAGGACGACGCTTTGCCCAGAAATTGCTGCGTTGCATAAAGGGCGATGGCTGCCGCATTCGAAACGTTGAGCGATTTGATCTCGCCGGGCATATCGAGACGGGCGAGCGCCGAGACGGTTTCGCGCGTTTTCTGGCGCAGGCCCTTGCCTTCGGCGCCCAGCACCAGAGCGATTTTTTCACCGCTGAATGTCTGCTCGATGGGGGCGGGGCCTTCCGAATCCAGACCGACGGAGAAGAAGCCGAGCTTGTGCAGCTCGCCGAGCGCATCGGCCAGATTGGTGATCTGGATATAGGGAATGAGCTCCAGCGCACCGGAAGCCGATTTCGCCAGCACGCCCGACTCGGTCGGGCTGTGGCGCATGGTGGTGATGACGGCGCCGGCGTTGAAGGCGACCGCCGAGCGCATGATGGCGCCGACATTGTGCGGATCGGTGACCTGATCGAGCACGAGAATGAGCGGGCTGTCCTTCAGCGCGCCGAGACGCTTGACCGGCAGCGGCCGGGTTTCCAGCATCACGCCCTGATGGATGGCCTCGGGGCCGAGGACCCTGTCGATATCCTGAGGGGAAACCATCTCGACCGGGAAGGGCTGGGCATCGGCCTCGCCGATATCGAGACGCGCAAAGGCGTTCTGGGTGACGGAGAGCTTGACGATCTGCCGTTCGGGATTGGCGATTGCGGCACGCACGGTATGCAGGCCGTAAAGATGCACCTGATCGGGCGCTAGCTGCGGCGGCTTCCAGTCGTCCGCGCCGCGGTTCTTGCGCCTCGGCTGCTGCGGGGTCGGAATTTCGCCGCGCTCCCGCTTGGCGTCGCGCACGGCGCGGCGCAGGTTGGCATAGTGCGTGTCGCGGGTGGATTTGTTCTTGGGATCGTCTTTGCTCATGGCGCCTTATATCTCCGCCGGGAGGCGCGCACCAGCCCCCGCGATAATTCACAGGGCCGTAAAGAGGTTTGAATTTTTTCCCGAAAATTCGTGAAAGGGCGTGTTGACAGAAACGAATGAGGCCGTCATATACGCGCCACAGACGACGCAACGGCGCTTCGCCGCAGCGAAATCTGAAGAGCTTGGTCGCTCGATCCTAGCAGAAAGCTGGAGGGATGCCCGAGTGGTTAAAGGGGACGGACTGTAAATCCGTTGGCTACGCCTACGTTGGTTCAAATCCAACTCCCTCCACCATTCTGCACGGATCGAAATCACCACCGCGGGTATAGCTCAATGGTAGAGCAGCAGCCTTCCAAGCTGAATACGCGGGTTCGATTCCCGCTACCCGCTCCAGCTAGCCCTGAAAAAATCGATAAATTCCCTCAATTGCTGGCTTCCCTTCGCTTTGCCGTGCGCGTGTAGCGCCTATTTCTGTGGGATGGTCCGGCACGCGAGCTTTTCACCGTCACGGTTCTGCCAACCATGAATCGCATTGACGTCATATGGGCGCCATTTCAACCTCTTGCCAAAACGAGCGTTTACATCTTCGCAATAATCAATAGGTTGGCGGCATCTTTTGAGCAGGTTGAACGTTCTTGCAAAGAGAGCGGCTGGAGAAAGTTATGAGTTCAAATACGCCGAAACTGGATAGTTGCGGCGCCGAGCCCATCCACATTCCCGGTGCTATTCAGGAACATGGGGCCCTTCTGGCTCTGTCCGCGCGGGAATTTTCCCTGGTGCAGGCGAGCGATAATCTTGCCGACTATATTGGTGTGGCCCTGCCAATCGGGGTCGTCGTCACCGAAAAAATCTTGCCTTTCATCTCCGCACTCTCCGTCTGGTATTCCTCCGAAGAGAGCAACTTCCGATATGCGTGGGCCGAAAAGAAACTCGATGTTTCGGCGCATCGATCAGGGACTTTGGTTATTCTCGAGGTGGAAAAGGCAAGAGAGGGCGAGTCGGCTGAAAAGCTGATGGGCGAACTTACCAATCTGGCGCAATATCTGAACAGCGCGCCATCGCTGGAGGACGCTCTTTCGCGGACCGCGCAATTGGTGTCCTCGATCAGCGGTTATGATCGTACCTTGATTTATGATTTCGGACTGGACTGGAGCGGCCATGTCGTGGCGGAAGCCGGAAGCGGGACTTTGCCGTCTTATCTCGGACTTCGCTTTCCGGCGGGCGACATCCCGCCGCAGGCGCGGCAGCTCTACACCATCAATCGCCTGCGGATGATTCCCGATGTCGATTATAAGCCTGTCCCGATCAGACCGCCGGTCAATGCGGAAACGGGAGCGGTGCTCGATATGAGCTTTTCGCAGCTCCGCAGCGTGTCGCCGGTTCATCTCGAATATATGCGCAATATGGGCACGGCCGCTTCGATGTCCGTGTCGATCATCGTTAATGGCACTCTCTGGGGCTTGATCGCCTGCCACCATGCGACACCCCATTCGGCATCCTTTGCCGTCCGTGAAGCCTGTGATTTTGCGGCACAGCTCCTGTCTATGCGGATCGCGGCCGAGCAGAGTTCCCAGGATGCATTCCGCCGGGTGGAGCTTGGCCAAATTCAGGCACGTCTCTTGAAAGGCATGGCCGCCGCCGAAAAATGGGTTGATGGACTGCTTGCGGGTGACGACGAAAAAAACGACCTGCTGAAACAGGTGGGAGCGGACGGCGCTGCACTCGTCCTTGGCGACGACTATGAGCTTGTCGGCAGAACGCCGTCACGGCAGCAAGTTGAAGAGCTTGTCTTATGGTTCGCAGAGAAGGACGTTGTGGATGTTTTTGCAACCGACAATCTGACCGGCGATTACGCTGCCGCTGAGGCCTATGCTGCCGCCGCAAGCGGAATTATTGCGATGCGGGTTTCGGAATTGCACGGCAGTTGGCTTATCTGGTTTCGGCCGGAAGTCATAAAAACGGTGCGCTGGGGCGGTGATCCGCACAAAACGGTGCAGGAGAGCGGGCGCATTCATCCGCGCAAGTCCTTTGAAATCTGGAAGGAGCAATTGCGCAATACGTCATCTCCCTGGTCGGAGGCCGAGCTTGCGGCGGCGAGGGAGCTTCGCAGCGCGATCATCGGCATTGTCCTGCGCAAGGCCGAGGAGATGGCGGATCTGACGCGGGAATTGCAGCGGACCAACAAAGAGTTGGAGGCATTTTCCTATTCCGTTTCGCACGACCTGCGTGCCCCGTTCCGTCATATTGTCGGGTTTGCGCAGTTACTGCGGGAGCGCAGCAATGTTCTGGACGAGAAATCCCTGCATTATCTGCAGATGATATCAGAGGCGGCGCTGGGTGCCGGCAGGCTGGTGGATGATCTCCTGAATTTTTCACAGCTTGGCCGCACGCAACTCACCCTGAAACCGGTGGATATGCAGAAGGTGGTGAGCGAAGTTCGTCGCTCTCTGGCGCCCGCCGTTGCGGATCGCCAGATCGAGTGGCGCATCGGAGAGTTACCGGTGATATTCGGGGATGCGACCCTGCTGCGGCAGGTCTGGTACAATCTCATCGAAAATGCCATCAAATATTCGTCTCGGGAGCCGGTGTCGATCATCACCATTTCTGCGGTTGAAACCGAGGATGACGTCACTTATTCGGTCGAAGACAATGGTGTTGGCTTCGATATGGCCTATTACAGCAAGCTTTTTGGTGTGTTCCAGAGGTTGCAGCGGGTAGAGGATTTCGAGGGAACGGGCATTGGACTGGCGCTGGTGCGACGAATTGTCGAACGCCATCACGGTTCGGTCGGTGCCGAGGGAACTGTCGGTGAGGGAGCCACGTTCTTCTTCACATTGCCGGTTATGAAAGTTGAAGAGGAAAAAATTGCCTGAACTCAGACCCATTCTGCTGGTGGAAGACAATCCACGCGATCTGGAACTAACGCTGACCGCTCTTGAAAAATGCCAATTGGCGAATGAGGTGGTGGTGGCACGCGATGGCACCGAGGCACTCGACTATCTGAATGTAACCGGTAGCTATCATAACCGCTCGGCTGGTGATCCGGCAGTAGTTCTTCTCGACCTCAAACTGCCGAAAGTGGATGGGCTTGAGGTGTTGCAGACGGTCAAGGGCAGCGATCACTTGCGGCACATTCCGGTCGTCATGCTGACGTCTTCGCGAGAAGAACAGGATCTCGTTAGGAGCTACGAACTCGGCGTGAACGCTTTTGTCGTCAAGCCTGTGGAATTCAACCAGTTCTTCAAGGCGATACAGGATCTTGGCGTCTTCTGGGCTCTTCTGAACGAACCGCCACCGGGTGCACATCGCAATGGCGGATGAGGCGGTGTCGCGAATGGAGGCAAGCAGACTTCTTCTCCTGGAAGACAGTTCTGTGGATGCCGAACTGATCGAAGAACAGCTTTCACGCCTTTCGCCGCCACCTGCGGTAACGAGAGCCGTCGGCAAGGCATCGTTCATTGAGGCGTTGGAAAAACAGCAGTTCGATATCATTCTCGCGGATTTCTCCTTGCCGGACTTCGATGGCATGTCGGCGCTCGATGTCGTTATGGCGAGAAGACCCGATACGCCGTTCATTTTCGTGTCCGGTGTCTTAGGCGAGGACGCGGCGATCGATGCATTCCGCCGCGGGGCGACGGATTATGTTCTCAAGCAGCGGCTTGTGAGACTGCCATCCGCTGTCGAGCGCGCGCTGGCGGAAGCCCGGGAGAAACAGGAGCGAAAGCGGGCGGAGCTGCACAAGGAGCTGCTCGTCCGTGAGCTCAGCCATCGCGTCAAGAACACGATGGCGATGGTCGTTTCAATCATTCGCAGAACGGCCAAAGGCAGCACCTCCATCAAGGATTACCAAGAACGGCTGGTGGCCCGTGTGAGTGCCCTTGCGGAAAGCCATGCGCTGCTTTTTCAGAGTAATTGGGGTGAGACGAATCTGAGGGATGTCGTGACGCGGGCGATCGAGCCGCATAATACCTTTGCGAGCAGGATCGAGCTCGACGGTCCGGATGACGTACAGGTGTCGCCGAAATCGGCGCTGGCGCTGGGAATGATCCTGCACGAGCTAGCCACAAATGCCCAGAAATACGGTTCTCTTTCCGGCGCAAACGGAAAGGTCGAGGTTGTCTGGAAAAAGATTCTGAACGGAGACGGCCATGACTGCATCGACCTGCGGTGGCAGGAAAGCGGCGGCCCGCCTGTTTCCGTGCCGCAGGATACCGGATTTGGAACAACCCTTATAACAAGGGGTGTGCAATACGAATTGCAGGCGGAAAGCGAAATTCGCTATGATCGCGACGGCTTGCGATATCAGGTCATTTTTCCCCTGGACTAAGTCGCCAGACGAAAAGAAGCGGAGTGGGGCATCAGACCGAGATTGGCCCCGCACTTAGTTGGTCAGTGAAAACTCGTTCGCCAGAACACGCGACAGATTGTCGAAATCGCAGGGTTTGGAGACGACCGTCAGCCCGTCGAGCTGCGCGCGGACCCCGGGTATCTCCGCATATCCGCTGCAGATGACGAAGGGGATGTTTGCCGCCTTGAGCTCTTCAATGACGGGTAAGGACAATTCGCCTCGCAAATTGAGATCGATGACGGCGCCATCCAGATCGGTGTCGCTTATTTTCTCCAGGGCGGCACCGATGTGCGAAACCGGCCCGACGACATTGACTCCCAGATCGGAAAGGAAATCCTCCATATCCATCGCCAGAAGCGCGTCGTCCTCCAACACGAGGATTTGTTTTCCCTGGAAACTATAGCTCATTGTTACCGCATTTTCGTCATTTGGACTCAGTCTGGCACCGCCAATCAACATTGCAAAACCCCTAAGTCCCCAACTGGTTCCTTCCATAAATAAAAAGAAAACAGTCGCCTGTGATGTCGTCGTACTCTAGTTTGCAAACTCAATTCGTGCCTACCGGGAATGTGTTTCTGTGACTGGTTTTTCACCGTTTGCCCAACGAAGCCTTTTGATGCTTGCCGTGGGTGTTGCGATTTTGATTGGCATGGTCTCCATGTCGTTGTGGCTTGTGCAGGTGAATAACCGCTATTCCCAGGAAACAGCGGAACTCCGACGTTTCCGTGCCGCTGTTTTGGATGTGCTGACGACGATGCAGGACATCGAAACCGGCCAGAGGGGATATCTGCTGACCAATAATCGCGATTATCTTCTGCCTTATGAAGAAGCCCTGCGTGGCTTGCCTCAACGCCAGTCAAGACTTTTCGATCTTCTGACGGAAGACGAGCAATACAAGCAGTCTCTTTCGGGCCTGAGGCAGGCAATCGACGCGAAGTTGGCCGAGACCCGCGAGACCATAGATCTGCAGCGTGCGGGCCGAATAACGGAGGCGGTTGAGGTCGTCCGCAATAATGACGGCAAACGCTTCATGAACGAGATCAGGAGTATTCTGTCTGACCTGCAATCGGACACAGATGATCGCTTGCGCATCATCGTTGCGGATCAGCTGGGGGCTGCCAATACGCTGCGGTGGGTGACGGTCGGCGGTGCGCTCGCCATCCTCATTGTGGTGGGTGGTTCGATCTTCCTTGTCTTCACCTATATCCGCGCCCTGACAAGGTCGCGGGAGGATGTCGATGAACTCAATCGTCATCTTGAAGAACGTGTAGAGGAAAGAACGCGCGATCTCCGGCGAGCCAATCAGGAAATTCAGCGCTTCGCCTATATCGTAACGCATGACCTGCGCGCGCCGCTCGTCAATATCATGGGCTTCCTCTCCGAATTCGATACATCGCTGAAGCCGGTGAGCCGTTATGTTCTCGCAGATGGCGAGTCGCTGCCGGAAGATGTTATCCGTGAGGCGCGGCTGGCTGTTGAAGAGGATATTCCAGAGGCTATCGGCTTCATTCGCTCGTCTACCCGCAAAATGGATCAGCTGATCAACGCCATCCTTAAAATATCCCGCGACGGCCAGCGAAAGCTACAGCCGGAAAAGGTTGATATCGAAATGTTGCTTTCGTCGCTGTCTGAGACGGTGCGTCACCAGATCAACGCCAATGGCGGTGAGATTGAGGTCGATACGCCGAAGCTGACGATCGTGACCGATCGAATATCCCTTGATCAGATTCTTGGAAATCTTTTCGACAATGCGGTGAAATACCAGATGCCTGGCCGTCCGCTGAGGCTGACGGCACGAGCCTATCCAGCCGGGCGGGGGGCGATTTGTATCGAGGTCGCCGACAACGGGCGCGGTATCGGCGAACAGGATCTTGAACGGATTTTCGAGCTCTTTCGCCGGGCGGGCAGTCAGGACCAGCCGGGAGAGGGCATTGGTCTCGCGCATGTTCGTTCGCTAATCAGAAATTTAGGAGGTGACATTAAAGTCGAGTCTAAACTCGGTGAGGGCAGTACATTCATCCTGCTGATGCCGAGCGATCTCAGACGAGTCACCAAGGAAGGCGAAAAATGAAAGCGACCGGTCAGGAAGTAACGATCGTGATGATCGAAGATGACGAAGGCCATGCCCGGCTGATCGAGAAGAACGTGCGGCGTGCCGGCGTGAACAACGAGATCGTGCCTTTTACGCTTGGCGCCAAGGCGCTGGATTTCATATTAGGCGAAAGTCGGGATGGGCTTGTCAGCAAGGACCGCTATCTTCTCGTCCTGCTCGATCTCAATCTTCCGGATATGTCGGGCCTTAACATTCTCGAGCAGATCAAGAGCAATGAATATACCCGCCGCTTGCCTGTGGTGGTTTTGACAACGACCGACGATGAGACTGAAATTCAGAAATGCTATGATCTTGGCGCGAATGTTTATATAACCAAGCCGGTCGACTATGAGGGCTTTGCCAACGCCATCAAAAATCTCGGCCTGTTCTTTTCCGTAATTCAGATACCTTGAAGGCATGATGGCTTTGCGCGTTTTGTACGTCGATGACGACCCGGCTTTGGCTCGGCTTTCGAGCCGCGTTCTTGGTCGTCACGGTATGGAGGTGGTTCACGCCACCTCGGTCGCTTCCGGTCTCGAGCTTTTTCAAAACGGGCAGTTCGATGTCGTCGTTCTCGACCACTATTTCCAGACGGCAACTGGCATGGAATTTCTTGCCGCGATCCAGACGATACCGGCAAGGGCTCCAGTTCTCTATGTGACGGGGTCCAACGAGGCCCAGATCGCCATAGACGCGCTCAAGGCGGGTGCTGCCGACTACGTCATCAAGAATGTCGGGGACGACTTCTTTCCGCTTCTGCTCACGGCAATCGAGCAGGCATTGGAAAACCATCGCCTGCGCCAGACCAAGGAAGAGGCCGATCGTTTGCTGGTAAAGGCCAAAGAACACGCGGAAATGATGGTGAAGGAGATGAACCATCGTGTCGCGAACAGCCTATCGCTGGTGTCGGCCATGATCCGCTTGCAAATAAACACCCTGAAATCGCAGGAAGCGGAAACCGCGTTGCTGGAAACGCAAAGCAGAATTTCGGCCATCGCCGGCGTGCACCGCAGCCTCTATAATACCGCCAATGTCGGGCTGGTCTCCTTGAGTTCCTATCTAACCTCCATCATCGGCGACCTGTTCCAGGCGGTGCCCGGCTCTTCTTCCGTCACGGTCGAGACTTCGCTTTGCGAAATCGATCTCAAGGCGGATCATGCCGTGGCGCTTGGTGTCATCATAACCGAGCTTCTGACCAATGCGCTGAAATATGCTTATCCTGACCAGACCGGTACGGTTCGCGTCAAACTCTCCGAAGATAATGGACAGTTTGTTCTGCTGGTGGAGGATGACGGCGTCGGCGTGCCGTCAAATTCGACTCCGCGTGGCACAGGCCTCGGTACCAAGCTGATCATGGCGATGGCGCAGAATATCGGTGCACGTGTCGAACAGACCCATACGCATCCCGAGCTGAGGCAGGGAACGCGTTTTACGATGACATGGCATGAGAAGCGGCAGGATTGATTTTCCGCTGTTACCACCGCCAATAATGAGAGCGGCGCAGAAGCTTCTCTCTGGCGGTGCTAAACCGGTTTGAAAACTCACAGATGCCGCGCCGTGCCGATAGCGATGAACGGGCCGGTTGCCTGACCGGTCGAAGAGCCTCCGAAAGGCTCCACGCTGATTGCGAAGGTCGTGCCATCCGTTATGCTGCCGTGCATGTCGGCGGGAATGATGAGGTCGCCGTTCGTGCCCGGCTGGAAAACGCCAAGCAAGCGTGTCTTGCCCCATCCATGACGAGCCACAATTCTAACGATTTTTCGTCCGTCTTGCCGGTTGCGACCGGTACGATACGCATCCGGCCCGATTCCGCATCGTAGGACGCAAGGAGATTGACCTGACTGTCGGTTGTCGCAAGCTCAGCCACAAGCGGGTTGGTGCCTTTAGCCTCGGCGGAAACATGCGGCCGTCTTCTGGCATTTTCCACCTGTAGGAAGCGTTCTTCCTGAGCGCCCTGTTATGAGGTCTGACTGCGTCTGGGAGCTGCGGCCATGCAGAACGCGTGTTCAGGATGGCTCCAGCGCCGACTGGATCCGCAGTTTTTCCGCGTCCAGTTCACTCAGCCTTCCCATATGCGCCGTGATTTCCTCAAAGATCGAGGTGCGATCCGTTTTCGACAGGCGCTCCACGCGACGCAGGGCCGTGATGACCTCGATCAGATCAAGTCGCTCCTGCTCAAGCTTTTCCAGATTCCAGAACATCGCGTTTTCCCCGTTGGCACGCGTTCAAACGGTTCGCCGGGCAAAAGGTTCAGATCAGTCGAATTTAAGGTAAATTTTATCTTGTCGGCAACGGCCCGGGCCGGAGATGTTCCCCCGGGCCTCACCGAATCAATAGGGTGAGCGGCACTGCGTCCGCGTGCCGGCAGGCGCCATATAGCTGTTGTCGGTGGGGTGGTAGGATGTGTAACGCGCCGCACACCATTTTATATGGTTGATCTCGGCTTGAGACAGGGCGTAGCCGTTAGGCACGGCTTCTTCGCCTTTGCCTGCCGCAAAGGCAGACGCCGGGTAGCCTCGCTGATTTGAATTCTGCGCCTGCGCCTGTGTTTCGTAGGCCGGCTGTATGAGGCTCAACGCATGGGCGGGCACGACAGCAGCGGCAGATATCGCGACGCCAAGAGCGAGCGCGGAGATGGTCTTCGGCATCCTCAACATCGATAAATCCTCGTTATTCGTTCGGTATGCTAACGAAAACTTAGGAAATTCGTTCCGGCGAAGGATTGACGCCACACGAACACGTGATTCTCCAGGCTGGGCGCGGGAGGCGGTTGAAGCGGCAATATTGGGATGCTTTCGGTCCTGCGGCGGCTTTCATGATGACGGTGCGATGCTGCCTTCAACGGGAAAATGATGTGTCCGGTGAGCAAGTTCCATTCCCGCCTGCTTCGCTTCTCCGTCCTTTCGCACTGCTCGTTGACAAGCGGAAAATCCGGTCAGATAGTCGGCCGGCAATCATGCAAACGGGAGTCTTCAATGTTTAACAGGGTTGTCATTCTCTCATCCTTTGCGCTGCTGGCATCGGCGGCGTTTGTCTCCCCCGCAGCCGCACTCACCATGAAGGAGTGCAGCGTGAAATATCAGGCGGCGAAAGCCGATGGGTCGGCCAAGGACGTCAAGTGGAACGACTATCGCGCCAAGTTCTGCGGCAGCGAGGCGGCAGCCGAGGATGCGGCCGACGACAAGCAGGTCGCGGCCACCACCGAAAAAGAACCCGAAAAAGCGACGACAAAGGCCCCGAAGGGCGTCGCTTTCCCGAGTGCTGTCGATAAGAAATACTCAAGCGAGACGCCCGCAAAGGCGCGCCTGAAAACCTGTGTCGACTCCTATCACAAGAACAAGAATGACGGCACGCTCGGCGATCTGAAATGGATCCAGAAGGGTGGCGGCTACTGGAGCCTGTGCAACACGGCCCTGAAGAGCTGAGACAGGCGGGGGCGGATTACCTCTGGCGTTAGCGCGTTATCCGGCAGGGTTTCGGATAACGCGCGAGTCGATTCGGTCGCGATCGTTTCTCCTCGCCCCCCTTTTTCCTTCCCGTCATTCGCCGGCAGATGCGGATATCCCTTCCTGGCCGCGATCAGGACCTGATCGCGGATGAGTCCATTCCTTGGAGGGTGGAAACGTGTCGCATGGGGCAACCCCGTTTTCGGGCGGGTAAAATCTGCGAATGGCTTGCGATTCAGTCTCTTGATAGAAAGACTTGACCCTGCGGCTTGATCCGCATCCAGCAATTCAACGGCTGCGGCTGTCCGACGACGGCTCGCCGGCAATGTGGGCGGATGACCAGACGATTTCGAAACTATCTCACCGTGCTGGCCATATCGCTGCTGATGTGGACGGTGATCCTTGGCGTCGTTTATTGGCTGTTTCGATAGGTTTTGCCGCAGCTTGCCAGCCTGAATGAAAGTGCCGGAGGCCTGTGCGGCGATAAAGCCGCCTTATGCCTGCAAAGCCGATATTCCCGAAAATTTGAGATGGTAAGAGGCGGCCGCCCCATTTCGGCTCTGCTGGCGTGACCTTATAGTTCGGTGAGATCAGGAAAGGGTCATCATGAAAAAATCCGTTGCCGCGACGTGCCTTGCAGCTTTCTCCATGTCGGTCGCTACCGGCGCCATGGCTGAAGAGCTGGTGATTCCGCTCCCGAATGACACGACGGTTGAAAAGGTGGAGACCGTCTACCAATGCGCCGCCGACAAGGTGGAGGCCGTCTATTTCAATGCCGGTGAGATCAGCCTCGTGCGGCTTGGGCTGAAGGATGGCGTCACCGTTGCCGCAAATGTCATTTCCGGGTCAGGCGCCAAATATCAGGGCGGTATTTATGTCTGGTGGTCGAAGGGCGAGGAGGCGGATCTTTACGATCTGATGGCGGATCCGGAGATGAAAAAGCCGGTTCATTGCGTCGAGGCCAGGAAATCCTGAGCATCTGCTCGTTCCCGCAAAGGAGCGGCGGCAGGGCAGTTTTTTGAAAACCTTGCCATGCCGCCGGTCAGCGTGGGAGTGCGCGCGCGGCGCGTTCAGCCAAGAACGAGCGACGCAAGAAGCGCCAGCAGGATAAGAGAGCTGGCGACAACACCGAGCCTCACCCTGCGAAGTCGGCGGGTACGACCGCCGCTCCAGTCATAAGCCATTGGCAGCTTTACCTTTCTTTTTATTATTATGACTTATTGACTAGCTCCCTAGGCTTGCCCGTGGCTGACCTCAATTGCCAGAATCCATCGGCGAAAATTCACGATTTCCCTGTCTTCTCCCGATGTTGCAGCAAACGCGGCGATTGATTCTTCCTGTCCTGCGACGGCAAGGAGGGTGAGGGGGCCTGATGGGCGCAGGCCATGAAAAAAGCCCGGAAACTGGCGTTTCCGGGCCTCGTGGAGAAGCGTGTCTGCTGGTCGTTTCAGCTCAGATAGGGCTGGAGATAGGGCAGAACCTCGAGCGTGCCGTGATACAGCATGTTGAGGGCGACGTAGATGATGACCATCAGGCCGAGATAGGAAATCCAGCGATAGCGGTGCAGCAGCTTGGCGACGAAGTTGGCGGCAAGACCCATGAGTGCAATCGAAACGACGAGGCCGATGATGAGCACCGTCACATGTTCCTGCGCGGCGCCGGCGACGGCAAGGACGTTATCCAGCGACATGGAAACATCGGCGATGACGATCTGGGTCGCGGCCTGGAAGAAGGTCTTGTGACCCTTCGTCAGGTCGGCCTCTTCGTCCGTCACCTCGTCTTCGATGGAGCCTGCGGCCTCACGCAGTTCCGTCCACATCTTCCAGCACACCCAGGCGAGCAGCAGGCCGCCGAACAATTGCAGGCCGACAATGGCGAGAAGCTGCACGGTGACGGCGGCAAAGCCGATGCGCAGAACCGTGGCGGCGATGATGCCGACCAGGATCGCCTTGCGGCGGAGGTGGGCGGGCAGACCGGCGGCGGCAAGGCCGATGACGATGGCGTTGTCGCCCGCCAGCACGAGGTCGATTGCGATGACCTGTAAGAATGCCGTGAAACCGGCGGCTGTGAAGATTTCCATGGGATGGTCCTGAAACGGATAGAGAGGTCGCGAGGGAAGCGACGGATCGAGATATGGCTTGGGATGGCGCGCCTGCGCCGGATTCCAGTCGCCCGTCTCCCCCCGGCGATGAAATGTCCTTAAGCCATCATGCCGGTGCAGGTAAAGAAGTTGTGATAGAAATATCTTATTTAGTGATCGGCCAGTCGGGAGGACGGGCTCGTCGGGCCGATGTCCGCTTCGCCCTTGCGAAGGTTTGAATGTCGCAAATCAGATACCATATACGGGCCTCAAGGCACGCTTAGGGCGCGCGCGAAGGCGCTTTCACAATTAAGTCTTGCGCATTCGCTTACAAAGCCTTAAACGGCGACACCAAACCGGTACGCCGGGGAAACTACTTCACGTTCACAGGAAGCAATTCAC
>NZ_JAVAYA010000031.1:0-40730 GCF_041954855.1 Agrobacterium sp. LR_9 | reverse complement strand
GGTCGCTGGTCGCGGAGGTCGGGGGTCACGCGATGAGCCATATTCAGGACCTCGTTCCCCCCCGCGCCGCCCCGGCCGTTGCGGACAGGCCGCTTACTATTTCGCGAAGCGTCGGCATCGCCGTCAGCACGCTCGGGCTGCTGCTCGCCGCCGGGCTGATCTTCGCCATGATCGAGGGCTGGGACTGGGACAAATTCCAGCGTTACGGACCGCGCTATATCGATGGTCTCATCACCACCATCACCCTCGTCGGCAGTTCGATCATTCTCGGCGCCATTCTTTCCGTGCCGATCGCCTTCGGCCGCATGTCGGAAAACCGCATCATCGGCGCGCTGGCCTATGCCTATGTTTACGTCTTCCGCAGCACGCCGCTTTTGGCGCAGCTTTTCCTGATCTATTACGGCCTCGGCAGTTTCCGCCAGGGGCTGGAAACCGTCGGCCTGTGGTGGTTCTTCCGCGAAGCCTGGTATTGCGGCCTGTTGTCGCTCACCCTCAACACCGCCGCCTATCAGGCCGAAATCCTGCGCGGCGCGATCCGCAGCGTGCCGCGCGGCCAGCATGAGGGCGCTGCCTCGCTCGGCCTGTCGAAACTCGTCACTTTCCGCAAGATCATCCTGCCGCAGGCGCTCATCGTCGCGCTGCGTCCCTATGGCAACGAAATCATCCTGATGATCAAGGGTTCCGCGGTGGTCTCTATCGTCACCGTCTTCGACCTTATGGGCCAGACCCGCTACGCCTTTTCCCGCACCTTCGATTATCAGGCCTATCTGTGGGCCGCGATCTTTTACCTGACGATCGTCGAAACGCTACGGCATGTCTGGGCATGGCTGGAAGCCCGCCTGACCCGGCATCTCAAGCGCTAGTCGCAACGTTGGCAGCACTCATCAATGAAGGCTGCCAACATTTTGAAAAATATAAATATTTTGTGACAACCCATGTCTTTGGCAAGCTTGGATTAACCATGACGTGTTCCCATATTCGATACAGCGGTAACGCTGTGATCGGCAATCATGGAAACGGGAACCGCCGTCATGAACAAGGACATGGAAATGATGCTGAGAGGCTACGGCCTCACCACCGCCCAGATATTTTATCGCCTGCCGGATCATCCGCTGGTTCTCCAGACCTATGTCTGGCAGGACTATGATCTTGCCCCGGACTTCCCTGAGATGCATGGCTTCCTCAAATTCTGGAAGGAAAAGCTCGACGGACCGCTGCATTCCGTCCGCTACGTGCACCGGCAGGTCATCTCGGCGCAGGAATGGCGCGCGCTCAAGGGGGAGTTCATCATCCACTGAGCCATCGCACCACATAAATATTGCGCCCGCCCCCGATGCGGCTTACAGCAAACCTCAACTGAAGATGCTGACGGATAAGGCACGATGACCAAGAACCAGAAAATCGACGAAGATGCGCTTGCCGAGGCCTATAACCGCGCGCTCGCGCTTGAAAAAGCCGGCGATGTGGACGCGGCGGTGAAGGCTTATGAAGAGGTTCTGGCCATCGATCCCGACGATCACGGCGGAGCGGCCGTTCGCATCGCGGCGATGGGCCGGGGCGAAACACCGCCGAAGGCGCCCGACGCCTATGTAGAAACCCTGTTCGACCAGCATGCAGAAGCTTTCGAGGATATTCTTGTCGAACAGCTCGGTTACGCCGTTCCGATGATGGTGCGCCAGCGGCTGCAGACGCTGAACCTCGGCCCCTTCAAGCGCCTGCTCGATCTCGGCTGCGGCACCGGCCTCACCGGCGAAGCGCTGCGCGACATGGCCGACGATATCACCGGCATCGACATTTCCGAAAACATGGTCGAAATCGCCCATGAAAAGGACCTCTACGAGACGCTCTACGTCGCCGAAGCCGAGGATTTTCTCGAGGATAATGACGACGAACCTTTCGACATCATCACCGCCACCGATGTGCTGCCCTATCTCGGCGCGCTGGAGCCGCTGTTTTTCGGCGCCGCCGAAAACCTCAATGCCGGCGGCCTGCTGATCTTCTCGTCGGAAACCCTGCCCGAAGAAACCCTGGCCGGACGCCCCTATATGGTCGGCCCGCACCAGCGTTTCGCCCATGCGGAAACCTATGTCCGCGAAAGACTGGCCGCGACCGGTTTCGAGGTTCTCGAGGTGACCGACATCAACGTGCGCATGCAGGACGGCAATCCGACACCCGGCCATCTGGTGATCGCCAAGCTAAAGGGTTGATGCCACATAGGAGGCTTGTGCCCCCGACGTTTCGGCAGTTTTCTTCTCCCCCCCCGGGGAGAAGGTGGCCCGAAGGGTCGGATGAGGGGGCTAGCTCTCCGCATATCTCTACCCTTGCCCCCTCATCCCGCTGCCGCGGACTTCTCACCGGCGGGGAGAAGAAACAAGCGGCACGGGCTCGCCCTATGCGGCAAGAATGGCATTTTCCTGAATCAACCTCTCAGCAACACCCGCCAGCAGGTTGAAGAGACTCACCTTTTCCGACCCGCTCAGCTCGCCTTCGGCCGCCAGACGATATCCGCCACGTTGAGTTTCTTCGGCACGATCTTCAGATCGTAGAACTCATCCGCAAGTGCCTGCTGATAGGCGATGGCTTGATCCGGAACCAGCGAAACCCGCCCGAGATCGGCGCCCGGCCGCGTTAGCGAGACCTTGGTGACATCCTCGGGAACGCCGGTGATCGACGCCAGCGACTTTGCCGTTGCATCGATATTGGCCTGCGCTTTCGCACCCACATTCGCCAGCTCCTTGAGGATCAGTGGCACGAGATCGGGATTGGCCTCCACGAAATCGCCATTGGCAAGGAAATAGCTCCACGGATCGACGATTCCTTCGGCGGTCGAAAGAACCCGTGTCGTCGGCTCTTTTTCCGCCACCGCAAAATAAGGATCCCAGATCGACCAGGCATCGATGCTGCCGCTGCGGAAGGCGGCGGCCGCATCCGGCGGGGCAAGATCGACCGGCGTAATATCATTCAACGTCAACCCTGCCTTTCGCAACGCCTTGACGGTGACATTATGCGCGCTGGAGCCGCGCTTGAAGGCGACTTTTCTGCCTTTCAGGTCTTCCAGCGTCTTCAGCGGCGAATCCTTCTGCACGAGGATGGCCGATCCGCCGGCCGCCGCTTTGTAAGTGCCCACATAACGCAGATTGCCGCCGGCGGCCTGCGCGAAAAGCGGCGGCACATCGCCGGTCGGGCCGATATCCAGCGCACCGGCACCCAGCGCTTCGAGAAGCGGCGGCCCGGAGGAGAATTCCGACCATTTGACCTCGATACCGCGATCCTTCAGCAACGCTTCGAGCGCGCCCTGGCTTTTCGCGAGCGCTATCACGCCATTCTTCTGCCAGCCAATCCGCAATGTGGCGGTTGCGGCACTCGCCCGCCGGATATGCGGCAGAAACACCGCCCCGGTCGCACCTGCAATCAGTCCCAATGTTCCGCGTCGTGTAAGCATATGGATATCCCTCGCTATTCCATCCTTCGACAGTAAAAGCGTAGATATTCGAGAGATTTTATCAAAATCGCAGTTTGCGCGCAGACAGCTCCGGGAGAATTGAATGTGCGAATTTGCCACGATGGGCGGAATAGAATTGTCGTGCCCCGGCGGCGGCTACCGGGATGGACCTTCCGGCTGGATCAGCCCTTGGCGGGCCAGATCGACGGGAAAAACGACCCGCAAATGAAAATGCCCTCCCCGGCAACCGGAAGGGCATTGGTCGAAAAACTGGCCGGCGGCGGATCACTCCTCGCCGGATTTCGGATTGTCCAGCAGCATGTAGTCGAGCGGCAGCTCGGTCGTATATTTGATCTGCTCCATCGCGAAGGCGGAGGACACGTCGCGAATTTCGATCTTGGCGATCATGCGCTTGTAGAAGGCGTCATAGGCCGCGATATCGGGCACAACGACGCGCAGCAGGTAATCGACATCGCCGCTCATGCGATAAAATTCGACGACTTCCGGAAACTCGGAAACCACCTCGGAGAAACGCTTCAGCCATTCGATGGAATGGGAGGCGGTGCGGATGGAGACGAAAACCGTGACCTTCGTGTTTACCTTGACCGGATCGAGCAGCGCCACGCGCCGGCGAATAACGCCGTCTTCCTCCATCTTCTGGATACGCCGCCAACAGGGCGTCGTGGAAAGGCCGACCTTTTTCGCCAGATCGGCAACGGCCAGCGTGGAATCCTCTTGCAGAATGCGCAAAATCTTACGGTCTAGGCGATCCAATGCGTCTATCCTCCTGAATTAATTTCCTTTCAATACACTAATTTTTGCAGAAAAACAGAAAATTGTTTCACTAAAGCCGCATTTCCACATGTTGTCGCAGAACCGGCAGCAGTTCCTCGGTGAACCATGGGTTCTTTTTCAGCCAGCCGGTATTGCGCCAGCTTGGATGCGGCAGGGGAAAAATGCCGGGGCCGGAATTGGCATGGAGAAAGCCGCGCCAGTCCTGCACCGTTTCCGTCATGGTCTTGCGCCGCCTTTCACCCAGATGAAAAGCCTGCGCATATTGGCCGATGGCGAGGATCAGCTCCACCTGCGGCATCGCCATTATTACCCGCTCACGCCATTGCGGCGCGCATTCGCGCCGGGGCGGCAGGTCGCTGCCTTTTTCGTCATAACCGGGAAAACAGAAGCCCATGGGCACGATGGCGAAACGATCCGGATCATAGAATGTCTGCCGGTCGACGTTCAGCCATTGGCGCAGCCTGTCGCCCGAGGCATCATTGAACGGCAGCCCCGTTTCATGCACGCGAAGCCCCGGCGCCTGCCCGGCAATCAGGATGCGCGCCTTGGTCGACATGACGACCACCGGCCGGGGTTCGTGCGCCAGGCGATCGGCCATTCCCCTGAGCGGCTTGTCGCGACAGAGACGACAACGGGCGATTTCGCCGCGCAATACGTCAAGCCCGTCATCACGCACCGGCACTGGTTCAACCATGATCCCACCCCAGAAGATGACGGACAATGGTGAGGAAACCCGCCGCCGGCGTTTCCAGATCCGCGGCACGGTGTTCCCGCCGCCATTGCGACGGTTTCTCGAATTCTCCCGCCCAGATGCCGCGTGCCTGCCTGCGCGCCGCCGCCTGCTCGCTGGAGAACTGGAAATAACCGGATGCGACGGCAAAACCCGCCGACACCATTTCCAATGAGACATCTCTGCCGCCGGCGGAACAATAAACCAGCAGCCGCCCGTAACGGTCCCTGGAACTGCCGGAACAGGAAAAATCCACAGCCCCGGCCAGCCGTTGCAGAACACGGCGCGCTTCCTCGCCGCACGGCCAGCTTTCGCTGCCGCGCAGGCATGTCTGCGCAAGCTCCGGCGCATCGATGCCAAGCAGCCGGAAACGTTCCTCCCCCTTCGACAGCGTATCGCCATCGATCACGAAGAAGCGGCCGCTATAGGTTTCGCTGTTGATCTGGTCGAGCTTGGCCGCGATCAGAATGCCCAGAAAAACCGTGGCGAGAAAAAGCCCGCCATCGCGAAATGCCGAAAACCGCCTGCCCTTGCCTCCATTTCGTCTCATGTAACAACAAACCCTTGTCAGAAATGGCAAACAAATCCTTTCACGGCAGCATCTTCTTAAGATTTTGCGCGTAGTCTGCAAGGGTTCATGTCACCCTGCGTTGTAACAATGAGTAAAAGCGTCAGCACGTCCACCGACAAGATCATCGTCGACCGGTCGAAAAAGCATCGCAACAAGGCGGTCTTCGACACGGTGAAGACGACGCGTGAACGCCTGCAGCAGGGGGCCGGCGCAAGCGACGCCTATGAACGCGAAATGCTGACCATGCACATCGCCGAAACCCTGCAGGGCGCGATGATCATGCCGCTTTTCATCCTGCTCGCCTCCATCATCGGCCTTTATATAACGCGCGACATCAGCCTGATCATCTGGTCGCTGATTGCGCTGAGCTTCCACGCCTTTTCCCTGCTCTTGGCCAAGCGGGCGGCAAAACAGGAAATCACGGCCGACAATCTTCAGCACTGGAAAAGTCTCTTCCTCGGCATGCAGATCCTCATCGGCTGCGCCTGGGCGATGTTTGCGTTGGCCGAACCCGTGCGCAACGACCCGACGCTCGTGCTTTTCTTCAAGGGCTCGACGCTGCTGATCGCGCTTTCGCTCACCGCCATGGCCAATTTCATGCTGCGGCGGGCGACCTTTATGACCTTTTTGCCGGTGCTCGCGGCTCTCTGCATGACCTCGGCCATTTCGCGCAATCCTTTCGATGTCGGTCTCGCGCTGATGTTCGGCATGGCCATCCTCTTCTGCCATCGCATCACCAGCCGGCTTTACCAGACCAGCATCAAGCTCCTCTCCTCGCAGACGGAAAAGGACGACCTGATCGCCGAACTCGAAGTCGCCAATTCGGTGTCCGACGAGGCACGGCGGCGCGCGGAAGAAGCCAATCTGGCAAAATCGCGCTTCCTCGCCTCCATGTCGCACGAGCTCAGAACGCCGCTCAACGCCATTCTCGGTTTCTCCGAGGTCATGTCCTCGGAAGTGCTCGGCCCGCTCAACAATCCGCTCTACAAGGAATATTCCGGCGATATCCATCGCTCCGGCCAGCATCTGCTTGATCTCATCAACGAAATCCTCGACCTATCGCGCATCGAAGCCGGGCGCTATGACCTGAATGAAGAAGCGATCTCGATGCTGGAAATCGCCGAGGATTGCATCGGCATGATCCAGCTTCGCGCCCGCGCCAAGAACATCAAAATTTCCCAGCAGTTCGAAAACAGCCTGCCGCAGGTCTGGGCCGATGAGAAATCCATCCGTCAGGTCATCCTCAACCTGCTGTCCAACGCCGTGAAATTCACGCCGCAGGGCGGCGAAATCCTCGTGAAGGCAGGCTGGACGGCAGGCGGCGGCCAATATGTCTCGATCAGGGATAACGGCCCCGGCATTCCCGAGGACGAAATTCCCGTGGTGCTGTCCGCCTTCGGTCAGGGATCGATCGCGATCAAGAGCGCCGAACAGGGAACCGGCCTTGGCCTGCCCATCGTTCAGGCCATCCTCGCCAAGCATGACGGCCAATTCATCCTGAAATCGAAACTGCGCGAGGGCACCGAAGGCATCGCCATCCTGCCAGCCAAACGCGTGCTGCAAAGCCTGCCGGCCGTGGAAGAAACCCACGCCATCCAGCCGCGCCGCCGGTCCTTCGCTTGAGGAATTTCCAGGAAAAGTGGCCCCGGGTTTTCCGTCCTGAAATGCCTTGAGGCTTAGAACTTCAGAAGAACAGCGTCGTTACCAGCGAATACAGCACGAAAAATCCGTTCGCCATCAACAGGCAGAAGACGGCGAAAGAGCCGAGGTCCTTGGCATGCCGCCCGACCGAGGAGATTTCCGGTGAAATGCGATCCACCAGCTCTTCAATGGCGGTATTCAACGCCTCCACCGAAAACAGAAGCAGCATCAGCACCGTAAAGACGAGAAGATGGGCAAAGGGTGCGCCGACGACCAGAAGCAGGGCAAGCCCGACGCCGAAGGCGAGAACCTCATGCCGGAACGCCGCTTCCTGCCACAGCCGGCCAAGCCCCTGCACGGAATAGCGCGCGGCGGCAAAAAGATGCCGCCAGCCTTTTTCCTTGCGGAAGGCGGGTTCCGGTTGCTTCTTTTGCGGCGTCACGTCCATCTTCAGCCTCAATGGTCGGTGCGGGAGCTGATGCGGGTGTCCACACCCGCCGCTTCGAATGTCGCCATGCCGGAATGGCAGGCGGCGGCGGCCTTGACGATGCCGGCGGCAAGCGCTGCCCCCGTGCCTTCGCCGAGCCGCATGCCAAGCGCCAGAAGCGGCGTCTTGCCGAGCTTTTCGATTGCGGCCAGATGCCCGGGCTCACCCGAGACATGGCCGATCAGGCAATGGTCGAGCGCCGCAGGATTGGCAGCCTTGAGGAGAGCGGCAGCGGCCGTCGCCACATAACCGTCGATCAGCACGGGAATGCGCTGCACGCGGGCAGCAAGGATAGCGCCGGCAATCGCTGCGATCTCGCGTCCGCCGAGACGGCGCATGATCTCCAGCGGATCGGACAGATGATCCTTGTGGAACTCCACCGCTGCTTTCACCGCCGCGATCTTGCGGGCCATGACTTCGCCTTCCGAACCGGTACCCGGACCGGTCCATTCTTCCGCGGTGCCGCCATAAAGCGCGAGATTGATCGCCGCCGCAATCGTGGTGTTGCCGATACCCATTTCGCCGACGCAGAGAAGATCGGTTCCGCCGGCAATCGCTTCCATGCCGAAGGCCATGGTGGCGGCGCAGTCGCGCTCGGAAAGCGCGGGCTCGCAGGTGATGTCGCCGGTCGGGTAATCGAGCGCCAGATCGAAAATCTTCAGGCCAAGATCGTTTGCAACGCAGATCTGGTTGATCGCCGCACCGCCTGCCGCAAAATTTTCCACCATCTGCTGGGTAACGGATGTCGGATAGGGCGTAACGCCGTGCCGGGTAACGCCATGATTGCCGGCGAAGATCGCCACCAGCGGACGGGTGACGGCCGGAGAACGGCCGGACCAGGCAGCCAGCCACATGGCGATTTCTTCGAGACGTCCGAGCGAACCGGCAGGCTTGGTCAGCTGCGCATTGCGCTCCTTGGCCGCCACAAGCGCGTGCGTATCCGGGCCGGGAAGCTCGCGCAGCAGCGCGCGGAAATCGTCGAAGGGCAATCCGCTCATGCTCATGATATCTGTCTTTCTCCTCGTCGGGTTGGCTGTCGCATCGGCTCATGCGTCCGGAACTTGTTTTTTCCGGCAAATCGGTCTTTGTTGCGCCTCTCATAATCGCGGATGCGCCGCGGAACAACCGGAAATGCAGCGACTGCAACGGAGAGAGCATGAAGGCCGGGGATTTTATAACAGATGTCATGCATTCCCTCGCCTTTCTGAGCCGCCTGCCCGTTCCCTCGCGGTTTTTCGATGATGCCGACGGCGTGTCGATGCGCCGCACAGCCCGCGCCTTTCCCGCCGCCGGCCTGCTGATCGCCCTGCCCGCCGCTTTCCTTATTGTGGTTTTCGCAGCCTTCGACGCCTCTCCGCAACTTACCGGCTGGCTCGTTATCGGCCTGACGGCGCTCATCACGGGGGCTCTGCACGAAGACGGCCTCGCCGACATGGCCGACGGTTTCGGCAGCGGCAAGGAGAAGGCCCGCATGCTTGAGATCATGAAGGACAGCCGCATCGGCAGCTATGGCACGATTGCCATGATCCTTTCCTTTGCGCTTCGCGCCACCGCACTCACCTCGCTCATTGAGACGCTGCCGGCAAAGACCGCCGCCGCCGCCCTGATCGCCGCACTCGTCCTGAGCCGCGCCCTGATGGTGTGGCACTGGCAGTCCCTGCCTGCCGCCAAAACCTCCGGCGTCGCCGCCGGCGCCGGTCAGCCGGGCTCCAGCGAGCGCAACATCGCGCTGGTGATCGGGCTGCTGCTTTTCACACTCTTCACGCTACACGCCCTGCCGCTCCTGTCGATTGCCCTCGTGCTGGCGGCAGCCTTTCTGGCAGCTGTCCTTTTCGGCAGGCTCTGCGACAGCAAGATCGGCGGCCATACCGGCGACACCATCGGCGCCTGCCAGCAGATCACGGAGATCGTTACCCTCATCGCCCTTGCCCTTGCGGCGTGACGGCCTGATATAAATCACCATGGAAACACCCTGCATCCATATCTGCCGCCTCGATGAAACCAGCAACCTCTGCATCGGCTGCGGGCGGACGCTGGATGAAATCGGCGGCTGGGCAGGCTATAGCGACGAGAAGCGCCGCGAAATCATGCGGTCGCTGCCGCAAAGACTGGCAAACCTACCCGAGACCGCCAAGGAGACGCATACCGCATGAACAGGCTGACCATCGTTCTCCTCCTGCTGACCGTCGGCCTTGGCCTGCTTCTCATCAATCACGACGGCGGCCGAACGCTCGGCATCGACAATGATCAATTCGCCCAAGTGCTTTATCTTCTGCCCATTGCCGGCCTATTATCGGCCGGCATTCTGGCGGGAAGACGCGGCAGCCTCAGCACCGTCATCCGCCAACTCGCCGTCTGGCTCGTCATCATTCTTGGCCTCGTCTCGCTCTATCTCTATCGCTACGACCTGCAATCCTTCGGCGACCGGTTGCTCGGCGGCCTGATGCCCGGCCGCGCCGTGGTGGTGACGACAGCTGGCGGCGAACAGGAAATCGCCCTGCACAAATCGATGAGCGGCCATTTCGAGGCAAATGTCGGCGTCGAAGGCAAGACGATCCACATGCTCGTCGATACGGGTGCAAGTTCCGTGGTGCTCGACAATGCGGATGCGGCAGAAATCGGCATCGACACCGCAAATCTCCGCTATACCGTGCCGGTGATGACCGCGAATGGCCGCACGGCGGCAGCCCCCGTCACCCTGTCGGAAATCAGTATTGGCCCGATCATGCGACGCAACATCCCCGCCCTCGTCGCGCAGGATGGCCAATTGGGCCAAAGCCTGCTCGGCATGAGCTTCCTGTCGACGCTCGGTTCGCTGCAGATGCAGACCGATGAATTGCGATTGCGGGATCGGTAAGCTGCTCTCGGAGAAGGCACCTTATCTTGCGATCAAACGCCCCCATCACAATATATGTGAAGTAACGAGGAAAGGGTTGATCAACGCTGACCCGCTGAAGCAGTGGCTTATCTCGAAAAATACCGCCACCTCGGCAAATCATTGACAGGCCGCATTGACCATGAGACAAGATTACATATTCAACGCAGGAGTTCTCAACATGATCGGTCCAGATCCTATCCTACTTTGATCTAAACGCCCTTCCACTGTAGAGAAGCGAAGCGTCGAACTATGGTTTCGGCGCTTTTTGGTTTTTTGAGATGCCCGGCGAACGGATTTTTCGCTTTAGTTTGTATCCCCTGTATTTTCCTTCCATTGTCTGCAAAAGCTTCTCGCCGGTTTTCTTTGCCTCTTCCGCGTGCTCGTAGAGGCTACGAATGGCACTCTCCCGACCCTCGAGTGAAATATTGGTGAAACTCTTACGGTATATTCCATCTATCTTGGCGCGGATTTTATCCAGAACACCATAGAAATAGACGACATCGCCAATATACTCTCTTCCAGTGGCCGATATGGAATCGATATTCTTCAGATAAAAATGGGTGTGACGCGCATCTGTAATATGCGGGACGAAATCTTTGTTTTCCTTGATGCGTTCCCTGAAAGTCACATAGGAAATAGGTGCGGCAAGGAAGATCGCCATATCGGCTGTATTAAAGTCGATTTCCGCATACAGGGACCGAATGAATTTCTCTTTTTCTCGCGATTTTTTCCAGAATCCTACGCCCACCGCTACAAATTGTCCAAGTATCCACAGCGTGAACGCTGTAGAAGCCGCGACCAACGCGGCAAGCAATTGCGGGCTTTCAGATATTTGCTGCGTCGCTGACATGCAACAATTCCCTTAAATATAAGAAAATACATATTGCGATAATGACAATATAAAAATCACAAGACGCCAATATTAACAACATAAATACGATACTTCAGATGGCGAACTGGCCAGGATTGCGCCGCCAATATCAAATCGGTCTCGATAGAAAAACGCAGTAGGAACTCGACCTGAAACGGGCGGAACTAAAATGCTCGTAGAAACGCCTTTCCGAGAGATTTCTTTCTGCCCGGCACCCGCCCAACGAACCATTGCCCCTTGATTCCTTCCCATTTGATAATTTATGTTGGTTCCGTTCTCAGGGCGGGGTGCAATTCCCCACCGGCGGTATCGGGATTTTTCCCGGAGCCCGCGAGCGCTTCCGGTCTCCAAAGCCGGAAGGTCAGCAGATCCGGTGAGAGGCCGGAGCCGACGGTATAGTCCGGATGGAAGAGGACAAGGCATAGGACGCCCGCGCGTGAGCGGGCTTCGCATTGCATTGTTCGCCCAAGGGATATTTGGCGCTTCTCGAAGCGCGAAAATGCCGCAAAACGGCATAACCCTTGAAAGGCTTGAAAGAAAATGACCATTGCCAAAATTGAAGACGCGATCGAAGCCATTTCCCGTGGTGAGATGGTGATTGTGGTTGACGACGAAGACCGCGAAAATGAAGGCGATATCATCGCCGCCTCCGACAGCATCACCCCACAGCAGATCGCCTTCATGATGAACCATGCGCGCGGGCTGATCTGCGTCGCCATGCCGGGCGAGCGTCTCGATGCGCTCGATATTCCGCTGATGGTGTCGCGCAACACCGAATCCCTCAAGACGGCCTTCACCGTCTCGGTGGACTATATTCCGGGCACCACCACCGGCATTTCCGCCGCCGACCGCGCAAAGACCGTGCGTGCGCTGGTATCGGAAGAATCGCGCCCGGAAGATTTCGCCCGCCCCGGCCACATCTTCCCGCTGCGCGCCAACCCACAGGGCGTTCTCGGCCGCACCGGGCACACCGAAGCAGCCGTGGACCTCTGCCGCCTCGCCGGCAAATATCCCTGCGGCACCATCTGCGAAGTCGCCAATGACGACGGCACCATGGCCCGCCTGCCCCAGCTCGAAGTCTTCGCCGAACGCCACGGCCTGCTGGTCGTGACGATCAAGGACCTTGTTGCTTACCTCAAGGGCGAGGTTGTCGAGGAAGTGGCGCAGAAGCAGGTCGCTTGAGCTGCGCCTGCTTGTGCTTTGAATACGAAAACGCCCGGCGAAAGCCGGGCGTGATGCTTGTGAAACCGTCTGGCTTCTCCTCTTCCGTCATGCCGGACTTGATCCGGCATCCAGCCACGGCGCGTCTGCGCCGTGAGAAGAGTCTTTTGCGATCAAAGACTTGATCGCACTGGACCCCGGATCAAGTCCGGGGTGACGGAGGGAAAAAGCCGCGTCAACCCGGCCCATAGGTCTGGCGCGCCCTATCGTCCACCTCAGCGCTACCGCGTCGGGAACCCTACCAGCAGCAGAAACCGCCATCCACCAGCAAATCAACGCCCGTCACGAAGCTCGCCGCATCGGAGAGCAGGAATATCGCCGGGCCGACCATTTCATCCACGCCCGCCATGCGCTGCATCGGCGTCTGTTCTTCGAAGAGCTTCGTCTGGTGCACCATTTCCGGCCGCGTGTTCATCGGCGTCGCCGTGTAACCGGGCGAGATGGTGTTGACGCGGATGCCGCGACCCACCCACTCCATCGCCATGGATTTCGACATGTGGATGACACCCGCCTTCGAGGCATTGTAGTGGCACTGCATCAGCCCGCGATTGACGATGACGCCGGACATGGAGGCGATGTTGACGATTGCGCCGCGCCCGTTCTTCAGCATGGCATTGGCTTCCGCCTGGCAGGACAGGAAAACGCCCTTCAGGTTGATGTCCATCATCGTCTGGAACTGGCTTTCCTCCATCTCCTCGGCAGGATTGGCATTGGCGATGCCGGCCGCATTGACGGCGAGTGAAAGCGCGCCAAGTTCGGCCTCGGTGCGGGCAACCGCATCGGTCAGCGCCTCTTTGCTGGTCACGTCAGCGGCAATCTGGATCGACTTGCGCCCGGCCTTGGCGATGAAATCCGCCGTCTGCGCCAGACCGTCATCGGTGCGGCGGTCAAGCAGCGCGACATTGGCGCCGGACTGGGCAAGCCCCATGGCGATCCGCTGGCCGATGCCGGAACCGGCGCCGGTGACGAGCGCCACCTGGCCGGAAAGATCGAACAGTTTCGGCGCGTTGAGGGTGATGGTGGACATTTCTGTTTCCTTCTTCAGATGGTCGCCAGTTCCATGACCGAGACGTCGTTTGCTTCGTCACGGTTGAGGATGCCGGCCTGTTTTCCCTGCGCAAGCACGAGGATGCGGTTCGAAACGCCCAGCACCTCCTCGAGATCGGAGCTGACGACGATGACGGCCACGCCGCTTTTGGCCAGATCGACGATGATATCGTAAATGCCCGCCCGCGCGCCGACATCGATGCCGCGCGTCGGCTCGTCCAGCACCACCACGCGCGGATTGCGGGCAAGCCATTTGGCAATGACCACCTTCTGCTGGTTGCCGCCGGAAAGATCAGATGCCGGCTGTTCGCTACGGCCCTTCACGCCAAACTTGGCGATGGCCTCCTTGGTAAAGGCGCGCTTGATACGCGGCGTGATCCAGCCGGTGCCTACGCGGTCGAGATTGGCATAGATCAGGTTTTCGCCGATCTCGTGCTCCACCACCAGCCCCTGCAATTTGCGGTCTTCCGGCACCATGACGATGCCCTTGGCGATGGCGTCCGCCGGGCTTTTCAACGTCAGCACCTTGCCATCCAGCAGCACCTCACCCGCACTCGTCGGATCGGCGCCGGAAATGGCCCGCACCAGTTCGGTGCGTCCCGCGCCGATAAGACCGGCAATACCGAGAATTTCACCGGCGCGAACGCCGAAGCTAATGTCGCGGAAGGCATTGGTCGCGCCGGTCAGCCCCTTGACCTCCAGCACCACCTTGTCCTGCGGTTCCGGCAGCGTCGGAAACAGGCGTTCCAGCGAGCGGCCGACCATGCTTTCGACAATGGTCCGTACCGGCGTCGCGCTATCGGCGAATTCATGCACCCGCTCGCCATCGCGCAACACGACGATGCGGTCGGTGATCTGTTTGATCTCTTCCATGCGGTGAGAAATATAGATGATGCCCACGCCCTCGGCGCGCAGCTTGCGCACCTGCTCGAACAGCGCCTGCGTTTCCGCGCCGCCAAGTGCCGCCGTTGGCTCGTCGAGGATCAGAAGTTTGGCGTCCAGCGCCAGCGCCTTGGCGATTTCGATCAACTGCTGGTTGGCGGTCGAAAGGCCGGCCACCTTGCGGGTTGCGGGAATGTGAAGGTTGAGGCGCGCCAATTGCTGCTGGGCTCTGCGCACCATCTCGGCACGGTCGACAACGCCGTTCTTCATCGGCCAGCGGCCAATGAACACGTTTTCGGCGATGGAAAGCTCCGGCAGGAGCTTCAATTCCTGATGGATGAGGACGATGCCCTTGTCGATCGCCTCTCGCGGCGAAGACGGTGCATAGGGCTGGCCGAGCCATGTCATCGTGCCTTCGGACGGCTCGCGCGAACCGGCGATGATGCCTGACAGCGTGGACTTGCCCGCGCCGTTTTCACCCAGCAGGGCCACCACTTCGCCGGGATAAACGTCGAGATCGACGTTTTTCAGGACCTCGAGCGGACCGTAACGTTTGCTGATGCCACGGAGCGAAAGAACCGGCTCGCGCATGACGGGACCTCCCAGGACATGATCGCGGCGGAGATCCGCCACAGCCTTGTGTCCAAATTGCATAAAGACAAACCAATGAATGCCCCGCGCATCCCAGCGGACGCGCGGGGCGGATGCATCAGGGATGGTTGGCGATGAAGCCTTCGACATTTTCCTTGGTGGTCAGCGTCGCATCGGAAAGCTGCACTGCCGGAACCTTCTCACCGCCGACGATCTTGACAGCCATCTCGACAGCCATGCGGCCCATCTTCTGGGTCTGCTGCGTCGCGGTCACGTCGAAGACGCCGTTCTTCAGCGCCTCAAGCGCTGCCGTATCACCATCAAAGCCGCCAACGACGATCTTCTGCGAAGGGTTGGCGACCTTGATTGCCTGTGCAGCGCCGAGCGCCAGACCGTCGGCCTGCGCAAAGACGATGGAAACATCCGGATTGGCCTGCAGCATGTTCTGCATGATCTGGAAGCCTTCATCCTGGCTCCACATGTTGGACCACTGTTCGGCAACGATCTTCACACCGGAATTGGCCTTCACCGATTCCATGCAGCCCTTTGTGCGGTCCACTTCCGGCGTCGTGCCCTTCTGGCCGTGGATGATGACCATCTTGCCCGAACCGCCGGCCTGCTTGATGATGTAATCGCATACCGCCTTGGCGGAAGCGACGGAATCGGTGGCAAGGAAGGTATCGCCCGGCGCGCCATCGGCATTGCGGTCGATGTTGATGACCGGAACGCCGGCGGCCTTGGCAAGCTTTACCGGAACGGTCGCGGCAGCGGCACCGGCCGGAATATAGATCAGCGCATCGATGTTCTGGGTCAGCAGATCCTGAATCTGATTCACCTGCGTCGGGCCGTCGCCCTTGGCATCGACGGTGACGACGGCAATGCCGCGCGTCTTGGCTTCGGCCTCAACGGCCTGCTTGATCTGGTTGAAGAAGTTCGCCTGCAGATTGGCGACGGCAAGGCCGATCTTCTTGACTTCGGCGGCGTTGGCAGAGCCGAGCGACAGGGCGAGAAGGGCGGCGGATGTCAGCAGAATGCGTGAAAATTTCATGATTATTCCTCCATTTGTTGATTGTTGACCTTCGGGCAGATCGAACCTCCTCCCCTCCGGCCGTTTATTTCACGCCTCCCCAATAAGGAGGGTCGTTTATTGCGCGGACGGCTCAGCACCGTCCGCAGGCAAATTCAGCTTCTGCGGCGGCGTAATGTTTCAGCGCCAACGGCCAGCACGATGACGACACCGATGATGACCTGCTGCAAAAAGGGAGAGACGTTGAGCAGGTTGAGGCCGTTGCGCAGCACGCCGATGATCAGCACGCCGATCAGCGTTCCGCCGATGCCGCCCGCACCGCCCGAAAGCGAGGTTCCGCCGATGACAACGGCCGCAATCGTATCCAGCTCGTAACCGAAGCCGCTGGAGGGCTGTACCGAGTCGAGACGTGCCGCAAGAACGATGCCGGCGAGACCGGCAAGAACTGCACAGGCGACATAAACGCAGATCGTCACCAGCGGCACATTGATGCCGGCAAGGCGCGCCACTTCCGGGTTACCGCCGACCGCATAGACCGTCCGGCCTTCCGAACGGAAGCGCAGGAACAACCAGGAAACCAGAACGACGACGAGCATCAAAAGCACGGTCGCTGTCAGCACGCCGAAATGGCGGTCGATTGCCAGCATCATGAACCAGTCAGGGAAACCGACAATCTGCTGTCCATCGGTGATCATGTTGGCGAGACCGCGCGCCACCGACATCATGGCCAGCGTGGCGATGAAGGCCGGCACGCGGAAGGCAGTGACGAGAATACCGACTACGAGGCCGCAGGCGGCGGACGCGATCAGCGCCAGCACGATGGCCATGCCCATCGGCATGCCCGCCACATTGGCCGTCCAGCCCATGATCATCATCGACAGCGCCAAAACCGAGCCGACAGACAGATCGATGCCGCCAAGCAGGATCACGAAGGTCATGCCGACGGCCATGATGCCGAGAACGGTGATCTGGTCGAGAATGTTGAGCCCATTGCGCAGCGACAGGAAATTCTCGCTGGCGAAGGTCAGAAACACGCAGAGCAGCAGCAGGCCCAAAAGAGGTCCGGTCGCTCCGCTCAACCAGGCAAGCGGGCTCCTGGTGTGCGTGACCCCCTCATTGCGTTCAATCGCGGACATGGCTCCTCCCGGTGACTGTCTTGCATTTTTTAAACCGATTAGAATAATTATTCATAGTCGGTGAAACATGCATAAGCCAGTTTCGAGAAGGTTGTCAATAGGGCGTTAATGGCGAGGTCTGCCGTGAACGAAGACCGGCAACTGCCTGCCTGTCGCCTCTCCCCTCATTCCTGTGCTTGTCACAGGAATCCAGCCGACGCGCGTCTGCGCGGCGAAAAGAGTCCCTACAGCCCAAGGACTTGGGCTGACTGGATTCCTGTGACGAGCACAGGAATGAGGGCTGCGTGGGTATCTGCCGCTTGGGATGTTGCACCATCGCCATGCCCGCTCACGCCGATCCAAACAACACAATTCACAATTCCGGCTTGACAGAAACGCCATCTCTGCAATTATATAAATAGCTGTATAAATATTCACACGCATGTTTTGAAGAGGATTCCATGCAGTCCCAGGAGCTAGAGCGCATTGCGCGCCAGATTCGCCTTCGCGACGTACAGGCTGTTTTTGAAGCGGGTGCGGGCCATGTCGGCGGCGAAATGTCAGCTATCGACATCATGACGGCCCTTTATTTCCGCGTCCTGCGCATCTGGCCGGATGATCCGAAGAACGCTGCCCGCGACCGTTTCGTGCTTTCCAAGGGCCATACGGCCTGCGCGCTTTATGTGACGCTGGCCAAGCGCGGCTTCATCCCCGAAGAGGAAATCTCGACTTTCCTGCAGCCGAATTCGCGCCTTAACGGCCACCCGAACTGTAACAAGGTGCCGGGTGTGGAAACCAATACCGGCCCGCTGGGTCACGGACTGCCTGTTGCCGTCGGCATGGCCAAGGCGGCCAAGCTTTCCGGCGCGGATTACCATACCTATGTAATGACCGGCGACGGCGAGATGCAGGAAGGCTCCAACTGGGAAGCCATCATGTCCGCCGCACAATTCGGCCTCAACAACCTGACGCTGATCGTCGACCACAACCGCTTCCAGCAGGGTGCGGCGCTTTCGGAAACCAACGATGTCGCACCGCTTCGCCCGAAGCTCGAGGCTTTCGGCTGGGAAGTCAGCGAAATCAACGGCAACGCCATGGCGGAAGTCGTGCCGGCGCTGGAGCATCGTGGCGACCGCCCGCATTGCATCGTCGCCCACACCAACAAGGGTCATGGCATTTCCTTCATGCAGGACCGCGTCGACTGGCACCATAAGGTTCCGAGCAGGGAACAGTACGAAATTGCCGTCAAAGAACTTTCGGAGACATTGTAATGAACGCGCCCGTAACCGCCGCCAAGCTTTATGACTGCCGCGACGCCTTCGCCGAAACGCTGGAAGCGCTGGCCGCCGGCAATGACAGGGTCGTCGCCGTCTGCAACGATTCGGTCGGCTCCTCGAAGCTCGGCGGCTTCAAGTCGAAATTCCCCGAGCGCCTCGTCAACGTCGGCATTGCCGAACAGAATATGGTCGGCGTCGGCGCCGGTCTCGCCAATGGCGGCCAGCTGCCCTTCGTCTGCGGCGCATCCTGCTTCCTCACCGGCCGCGCGCTGGAGCAGATCAAGGCCGACCTTGCTTATTCCAACGCCAATGTGAAGCTGATCGGCATATCCTCGGGCATGGCCTATGGCGAACTCGGCCCGACGCATCATTCCATCGAGGATTTCGCCTGGACCCGCGTTCTGCCGAACCTGCCGGTCATCGCCCCCTGCGACCGCATCGAGACGGCGGCCGCCGTCAAATGGGCAGCAGACTATGCCGGCCCGTGCTTCCTGCGCCTGTCGCGCGTCGGCGTGCCGGATCTGCTCCCGGAGGGCCATGTCTTCGAACTCGGCCGCGCCAACCTGCTGCGTGAAGGTTCCGACGTCACGCTGATCGCCAACGGCACGCTGACCCACCGCATCGTCAAGGCCGCCGATATTCTGGACAGCCGCGGCGTCAAGGCTCGGGTTTTGAACATGGCGACCGTGCGTCCCATCGATGAGGCGGCCGTCGTCGCAGCAGCAAAGGAAACCGGCGCGATCCTGACGGCCGAGGAACATTCGATCTTCGGCGGCCTCGGCTCGGCCATTGCCGAAGTCGTGGTCGAACAGGCCCCCGTACCGATGAAACGCCTCGGCGTTCCGGGCGTCTTCGCCCATACCGGTTCTGCCGAATGGTTGCTCGATGAATTCGGCATGGCGCCGGCCGCCATTGCGGATGCGGCCGAAGCGCTGATCAAGAGAAAATAAAGTCTCCTCCCAGAGTCGTCGCGTGTCTTCGGATGCGCGGCGACACCCTTTCTGCAATATCGTCGTTTAATCGCCGCAAGGCGGAAACGAAAACTGCCGACGAAAGACTCCCATGATGCGCGCCATCCTGTCCATCGATCAGGGCACCACCAATTCCAAGGCCATTCTCGTCTCGGAAAGCGGAGAACTGCTGGCGCGCGGCTCATCACCGGTCGGCATCGCCTATCCGCAGCCCGGCTGGGTGGAACAGGAACCGCAGCGCATCTGGGCCTCGGTCTGCGAAGCGATCTCCGCCTGCCTCGCCGCCGCGCCCTCCACCGTCGATGTCGCAGCCATCGCCATTTCCAACCAGCGCGAATCCGTAACCATCTGGGACGGCGAAACCGGCGAGCCGCTCGGCCCGGTGCTCAGCTGGCAATGCCGCCGCACGGCGCAGGATTGCGCCGAACTGATCGAGAAGGGCCATTACGAGCGCGTCATGGCGCTGACCGGCCTGCCGATCGACCCGATGTTTCCGGGCGCAAAAATGCGCTGGCTACTGGAGCGCGCCCCGAAGGGCCGCCGGCTCCGCATCGGCACCATCGACAGCTGGCTCATCCATTGCTTCACCGGCGGCAAGGTGCATGCCTGCGACGCCTCCAACGCCGCCCGCAGCCAGGTGCTCGATCTCAACCGGCAGGTCTGGAGCAATGAGCTTTGCGAGCTCTTCGGCATCGATATCAACGCCCTGCCCGATCTGCGCGACAGCAGCGGCGATTTTGGCGTCACATCAGGCGTTCCCGGCATCAAGGACGGCACGCCGATCCTCGCCGCCATCGGCGACAGCCACGCTGCTCTATTCGGCCATGGCGCCTTCAATCCGGGCGATGGCAAGGTCACTTTCGGCACCGGCTCTTCGGTCATGACAACCCTGCCGCATTTCATCGCGCCCGAACGCGGCATCACCACCACCGTCGCATGGCGGCTCGGCGGCAAACCGACCTTCGCCTTCGAGGGCAATATTCTCGTTTCGGCCGCCTCCCTACCCTGGATGACGGAGATTCTCGGCCTGCCGGATGTCAGCGCCCTTGTCGAGCTGGCCGCCACTGCTGAGCCAAACGGCCCCGGTTTCGTGCCGGCCTTCGTTGGCCTCGGTGCACCCTATTGGGACACCAATGCGCGCGCCCTGTTCTCACAGATCAACTTCAGCACCACGCGTGCCCAGATGGCCCGCGCCGTCACCGATTCCATCGCCTTTCAGGTCCATGACGTCTTCGCCGCCATGCGCGCGCAGTCGCCTTCCGGTTTCGGGCGCCTGTTCGTGGATGGCGGCCCGAGCCAGAACCGTTTCCTGATGCAATGTGTCGCCGACATGCTGCAACACTCCGTCATCCAACGCGATGCGCCGGAAGCCTCGGCACTGGGTGCCGCCTATCTCGCCGGCCTCGCCCTCGGTGTCTGGAGCGATCTCGATGCCATCGCGGCGCTGAACAGCAACGGCAACACCATCGCGCCGTCCGCGAGCGAAAACAGCCAGCAGCTCGGCATCTGGCGCGACGCGATTGCCCGCTCGACCTTGCCTGTAACCTCGGGTAATGGTGAATAAAAATTCACCCTGGAGGGCTTATGGGCAGGCTAAACGAACTTCGAATGATTTCCCGCGTGGCGCAGATGTATTTCGGCGAGCACAAACGTCAGGCGGAAATCGCCCAGCATCTCAATCTCTCGCAGGCCACCGTCTCGCGCATGTTGAAGCGCGCCGAGGCGGAAGGCATTGTCCGCACCAGCATCATTCCGCCGCCCGGCACCTATAGCGATCTGGAAGCGCAACTACGCGAACGTTTCGACCTGCCGGAAGCCATCGTTGTCGATTGCAGCGAGGATCGCGACGGCGCAATCATGGCCCGCATCGGCGAGGCAGCAGCGCATTTTCTCGAGGTGACGCTGTCGCAGAACGAGATCATCGGCGTCTCCAGCTGGAGCCAGACGATCTTCAAGATGGTGGAAAACATCCACCCGCTTAAAGGCGCCAAGGCGCGCTATATCGTCCAGACGCTGGGCGGGATGGGCGACCCATCGGTACAGACGCATGCGACCCAGATCACCACGCGTCTGGCGCGGCTGACGGAGGCCGAGCCGAAACTGCTGCCGGTGCCGGGCGTCGCCACCTCGCGCGAAGCCAAGCTTTTGATGCTCGCCGACCCCTTCGTGCGCGAAACCATCGATCTCTTCGGGTCGATCACCCTCGCCGTCGTCGGCATCGGTGCGGTCGAGCCGTCGGAGCTTCTCGCCCGTTCCGGCAACATCTTTTCCGCCAAGGAACTCGCCGATCTCGCGCAGGCAGGTGCGGTCGGCGACATCTCGCTGCGCTTCTTCGACAAGGACGGCAAACCGGTGAAGACTCCGCTCGACGACCGGGTCATCGGCCTGCCGCTGGAAAACCTCTCCAATGTCGACCGTGTCATTGCGCTCGCCGGCGGCTCGAAAAAAACCGAGGCGATTGCCGGTGCGCTCAGAACCGGCGTGATCGACGTGCTCGTCACCGATAAATTCACCGCCGAACGACTGGTCGGCCAGGAAACATAGCCAAAATCCCATAAGGAGGAGACATGAGGCGCTTTGAAGGTCAATCCGTATTCGTGACCGGAGGCAACAAGGGCATCGGTTACGGCATCGCCCGCCGTTTTGCCGAGGAAGGTGCGAAAGTCGCCATCGCCTCTGTCGACAAAGACACGCAGGATGCCGCCAAAAAACTGGCGGACGAAACCGGCGCCGTCACCCATGGCCTCATCCTCGACGTTCGGGATGCGGCAGCGGTGCGCGAGGCCTATGGTGCCGCCGAAGAAGCGATCGGCCCGCTTTCCATCTCCGTCCAGAACGCCGGCGTCATCACCATTTCGAAGATCGAGGAACTGACGCAGGAACAGTGGGATTTCAATCTCGACGTCAACACCAAGGGCGCGTTCCTCTGCTGCCAGGAGGCGATCCGCCGCTTCCGCGAAAGCGGTACCAAAGGTCGCCTCGTCAATACCGCCTCCGGTCAGGCGCGGCAGGGTTTCATCTATACCCCGCATTATGCCGCCTCGAAGTTCGGCGTCGTCGGCCTGACGCAGAGCCTTGCCAAGGAACTCGCGCCGGAAGGCATTACCGTCAACGCCATTTGCCCAGGCATCATCCACACCGAAATGTGGGACTATAACGACCGCGTCTGGGGCCAGATGCTGGGTGAGTACAAGCCCGGCGAACTGATGGCCGAATGGGTGCGCAACATCCCCATGCGCCGCGCCGGAACGCCCGCCGAAGTCGCCGCACTGGTGGCGTTTCTGGCTTCCGACGACGCGGCCTATATCACCGGCCAGACGATCAATGTCGATGGTGGGTTGATTATGTCGTAAAGGGGCTTGCTAAAGCCTCTCCTCCGTCATCCTCGGGCTTGTCCCGAGGATCTAATCACGTCCAATAAAATCAATCGGTTGCAGATCCTCGGGACAAGCCCGAGGATGACGTCGCGTGTGAGGGGAAGCTTTCCGCTATCTCTAACGATTGAGCCGTCAGTTGCGCAGCCTATACCCCGTCTTGAACATCCAGCCGACAACACCGAGGCAGAGCGCCAGAAACAGCGTGATCATCGCAAGGCTGATGGCAGGATTGACGTCGGCGATCTCGTAGAAACTCCAGCGGAAACCGCTGATGAGATAAAGCACCGGGTTGAAGTGGCTGACCGTCTGCCAGAAGGGCGGCAACATGTCGATGGAATAAAAGCTGCCGCCAAGGAAGGTCAGCGGCGGCACCACCAGCATGGGAATGAGGTTCAGCTGCTCGAAATTCGTCGCCCAGATGCCGATGATAAAGCCGAACAGGCTGAAGCTCACCGCCGTCAGCACAAAGAACAGGATCATCATGAACGGGTGGGCGATGGTGATATCCACGAAGAAGGAGGCCGTTATCAGGATGATCGTGCCGATCATCAGCCCCTTGGTCGCCGCCGCCCCGACATAACCGGCCAGAATTTCCGTCATCGCCACCGGGGCGGAGAGAATTTCATAGACCGTGCCGGTGAATTTCGGGAAATAGATGCCGAAGGAGCCGTTGCCGATACATTGCGTCAGAAGCGTCAGCATGATGAGGCCGGGCGTTATGAACGCGCCGTAGGAAACACCGCCAACCTCCTGAATCCGCGAACCGATCGCGGTTCCGAAGACGATGAAATAGAGCGAGGTGGAAATGACCGGGGAGACCACGCTCTGCAGCAGGGTGCGGCGCGTGCGCGCCATTTCGAACAGATAGATGGCCTTGATGGCTTCGAAGTTCATTTCTGGCCTCCCACCAGCGAAACGAAGATATCCTCAAGCGAACTCTGCCGCGTTGAAATATCCTTGAAATGGATGTTGGCGGCGAAAAGGGCGCTCAGAACGTCGGCAATGCGGCTCTGTTCGCCATTGTCCTCGATTTCGTAGGTAACGGTGCAGCGGTCATCGGAAAGCGTCAGCCCGAAGGGCGCAAGACTGTCGGGCAATTGCTCCACGGGTTGGGCAAGCTCCAGGAAAAGCTGCTTGCGGCCGAGTTTCTTCATCAGCGCCGTCTTTTCCTCCACCAGCAGCAATTCGCCGCCATTGATGACGCCCACACGGTCGGCGATTTCTTCGGCCTCTTCGATGTAATGCGTGGTGAGGATGATCGTGACGCCCTTGGCGCGCAGCTCTGAAACGACGTTCCACATGTCGCGGCGCAGCGCCACATCCACGCCGGCCGTCGGCTCGTCAAGGAACAGAACCTTCGGCTCATGCGCGAGCGCCTTGGCGATCAGCACACGCCGCTTCATGCCGCCGGAAAGTTCCCGCAGCATGTTGTCCTTCTTGTTCCAGAGCGACAGGGATTTCAGGATGCGCTCGATCAGTTCCGGGTTCTTCTTTTGCCCGTGCAGGCCGCGCGAGAAGCTGACGGTGTTCCACACCGTCTCGAACTGGTCGGTGGTCAGTTCCTGCGGGACGAGGCCGATCAGGGCGCGGGTCTGGCGAAAGTCCTTCACCACATCATGCCCGCCGACGAGCACCGAGCCTTCACCGGGATTGACGAGGCCGCAAACGATGGAGATCAATGTCGTCTTGCCAGCACCATTCGGGCCGAGAAGAGCAAGGATTTCCCCCTCCTTGATATCGAGGCTAACACCTTTGAGCGCCTGAAAGCCGTTTGCGTAGGATTTTGTCAGATTCCGTATCGAAACAATGGCATTCATGGCGAATCTTTCGAAAAACCGAGTAAGATGCACGCCATATAGGCCGGGAAAGGCGCAAATGCCAGTCCGACGGGCTGAACACTGCGTTCGGCGATTAAGGAAAATCAGCCGTAAACGCTATAGAAAAACTGCGCCGCAACGAAAACCAGAAACAGTCCGAAGGCGCGCTCCAGCTGCTTCTTGCTGAGCGCATGCGCCAGCCGCGCACCATAGGGAGCAACGACAAGCGTGATGGGGATCAGCAGTACCACGGCGATCCAGTTGATGAAGCCGGTGGAAAACGGCGGCAGGCCCGCATCGCCCCAGCCGGCCCAGATATAACCCAGAAGCCCCGGCAGCGAAATCAGCACACCGACACCGGAAGACGTGGCGACCGCTTGGTGGATGGTGCGTCCGTAAAGTGTCATGAAGGTGTTGTTCATCACCCCGCCGCCCACGCCCATCAGGCCCGAAAAAAGCCCGATGCCGGTGCCCACCAGAAAACGGCCCGGGTTTTGCGGCAGATCGGAACCGAGATGCCAGCTTGCCCGGTTGAAGATCATCCGGAAGGCAAGAGCCAGCGCGATGAAGGCGAAGATCAGCCGCAGCGCAACGCTCGAGGCATAAGCGGCAACCACGGATGCGAGGATGGTGCCGAGCGGCACGGCGACGATCCAGCCCTTCAGCAGATCGATATCGACCGCGCCTTTCTGACGATGCGTCAGGAACGAACGGATGGAGGTGGGCACGATAATGGCGAGCGATGTGCCGAGCGAGAGATGCATGCGCACCGCCTCCGGCACATCCAGCAGCCCGAAGACCTGGTAGAAGACGGGCACCAGCACCGCACCGCCACCGATGCCGAACAACCCTGCCAGAAGACCGGCGACCACACCCGCTGCCGCAAGCGCCGCAGCAAAGACCATCAGCTCTGAAACAGGGGGCATAAAGGCAGGCTCCCGAAGGCCGTTGTCACAAACATGTGACCCTCATAGCGTATCAGAAGAGCGCGGCAAGCCATGTTGGCCGCAGGTCAGTACGGCGCGATGTCTTTTGCCGCACATCCGCGCCGGATGGACCACTCCTTGGGATCGTTTCCCATTGCATGCCCTTGCAAAGACGCCGATATCCCCCCGATAAGGCTGTCTTCTTCAACCGGCCTTCGGGCCGGTCTTTTTTTGTGGGAATGTGACAGAGGAGTTGGAATTCCGACAGTGAATCCACACTTCCGTCATTCCGGCCTTGAGCCGGAATCCAGCCAGATCAAGTCCTTGAGCTGAAAGGAGTCTTCCCGTCGCGCAGACGCGCGTCGGCTGGATTCCGGCTCAAGGCCGGAATGACGGAAGTTGCAAACGTGAAGCATCACAGCGAGCGTCTAAAACGCCGCCCGACTATTGCCCTGCCCAATCACGCCGTTCTTGTCCCAATCCCCTAATCGCAATGCCTGTAACCTGACTTGCGGGTACGCAGGTCGAAGTGAAAATGGTTCCAGTGATTGGGATCGCTGCCCGGTCCGAGAACGGTGGAGAAATATTTACAGCTGTCGGACCTCACCGCCTTCAGCAGCGCCTTTTCGCGGAAGGCGAAGAAGCTCTTTTTGCGAACGTCGATTTCCTTGCCGTTTTTCAGCGTGATGGTGCCGATATCGATGGCGTTGCCGCGCGCATGTTCGGACCACGGATTGCTGGAGCGTGAATTCATCTTGCGGCAGGAATAACCGCCCATCGGCGTAATGCGGCCGACGCCGGAGAGATAGCGGAAACGCGAGGACGGTACGAGTTCGAACTTCACCCATTTCGCAAAGGCAAGCGTAACCTGGCAATTGAGCTTCACCGCCGGACGAACCGCGACGCCGCTGGCGAGACCGCTGAGCTCGATTGGGTAATCGATACCGCAGGTCGGACCGTCGGCAATGCGCGCTACATCCCGGAAAGCGACGCCGAGACGGCGAAGTTCGGAGCGGCAGGCAACTTCGGAGGATGGCATGACGCCGGGCGGCATCGAGCGGTTGCTTTGCAGCCCGCCACCCGCCATCGGATCGTTCGGCATCACCATCGCCACCTCTTCCACTGGCTGGCGACGGGAGGAGGCGCCGAGCGGCGGCGGCGGGATGAGCCGCGATCGGCTGGCCCGTTGCGGCTGGCGGGCCGGAGGAACGGCCACGGGATTATCGGTGCCGATACCGTCCACCACCGGCTGCGCCGACGCGCCTTCGGCAATATCCGCATCCTGTTCTTCGGCAAGTCCGCGAACCGGCTCCACGCCCAGCATGGAATCCATGTTCACGCCGCCTTCGCCTTCGGCGATCTGGTTGCTGGTCATCTGCTGCGCGGGCATGGTCTGCCCCTGCATCGTCTGGCCCTGCATTGTCTGCGCCGGCATATTGCCATGGCCGCTTGCCGCCATGCGCGCCTGATGCTGGGAATCGAGCGTTGAATAACCCTGTCCGCCCTGCGGCGATTGCAGCAGGGGATCCTGCGAGGCGTAAGGCTCCGGCATCGGTTGTGAAACGGCTGCCGGATAATCGGCGCCCTGCCCGGCCTGCTCGGCCTGATACACCGCACCCGCCGGCGCGCTGTAACCCTGCTGCCGCGAGGAGCGGATGGCGCTGACGCGCGTGGTGCCGTCCACCTCCGCCGGTGGCACGAGGCCCTCCGCCGAACACGACACCATGACCGTGGAAATCATCAGCAACGTCACAAGACGACGCGGAAGGGAAACATACGCCATACGAGAACCTGTACCTTCAGCGGCCGCTATTCGCGGCAATACAGGATAAATTTTAAAGAAATGAGGTAAACGAAACCTTATTGGTTGCGGGAAATAACGAATGATGTGTTTGGCGCAGTCCCATCCACACAAGACCGTGACAATTGCGTCCAACGACGACGCGGGCCGATAAAGTCTTGCCCATAACAAAGGGCGCGGCCAAAGCCGCGCCCTTTAACTTTCCTGAAACACCTGAAATCACGCGGCCCGCGAAACCTCGCGCCCGGCACCATGTCCAAGCTCGAAACGCGACAGTAGCGAGCGCAGCTGGCGGCTTTCCTCGGCGAGCGTCTGGCTGGCCGCCGTCGTTTCTTCCACCATGGCGGCGTTCTGCTGTGTCATCTGGTCCATGTGGTTGACGGAGGTGTTGATCTCCTGCAGGCCGGTCGCCTGCTCGCGCGCTGCCGTGGCGATGGAGTTGACATGGCCATCGACACGATTGACCAGCGCCACGATCTCCTCCAGCGCGTCGCCCGTCGAGCGCACCAGTGCGACGCCGCCGCCGACTTCTTCGGCCGAGCGGTTGATGAGGGTCTTGATTTCCTTGGCCGCATTGGCGGAACGTTGCGCCAGTTCGCGAACCTCCTGCGCCACGACGGCAAAACCACGCCCGGCCTCGCCCGCACGCGCCGCCTCAACACCGGCATTCAGCGCCAGAAGATTGGTCTGGAAGGCGATTTCGTCGATGACCGAGATGATCTGGCCGATGCGCTTCGACGACTCCTCGATGCGGCCCATGGCGTCGACGGCATTGCGCACGATCTCGCCCGAGCGGCCGGCGCTGGTTTTCGTGTCCTGCACCATCTGCCGGGCCTCGTTGGCACGCTCGGAAGCGGTGCGCACCGTGGCGGTGATCTCGTCCAGAGCCGCCGCCGTCTCCTCCAGCGCCGCCGCCTGCTGTTCGGTCCGGCGGGAAAGATTGCCGGTCGCACCGCTGATGTCGGAGGCGCTGTCATTGACCACATGGCCGGTTCTGGCAATCGCCTCGATCGCACCGTGCAAGGCGCCGACGGCACGGTTGAAGTCCATGCGCAGCTTTTCATAATCCGCGCCGATATCCGCAAGCGAAACGGTCAGATCGCCATTGGCAAGCGCCTCGAGCGCATCGCCCAGTTGCTCCATGGCGTGGGCCTGCCGCTCGGAAGCGGAGCGCAGAACCATCTCGTTACCATGCCGCTCCTGCTCCAGTGCCCGCTGCTGGTCGGCCTCGCGGGCCTGCAGCGCGCTGCGCTCATTGACGCTGTCGCGCAGTACCAGCAGCGTCTTGGCAATCGCGCCGATTTCATTGCGACGGTCGGCGAACTGTATATCCGCCGCGCCGTCACCATCGGCAATCCGCCGCATGCTCTGGCGGATGAGATCGATCGGCCGCGTCACGCTGCGCACGACGGCTGCGGCAACGCCGACAACAACAAGACCGGCGGCGATGCAAAGACCGCCATTAAAATAGACGTCGCGCCAGAATACCGCTTCAAGATCGTCTACATAAACACCGGTGCCGACAATCCAGCCCCAGGGGGCGAAACCGGCGACATGGGAAAATTTCTCGACCGGCTCCGGCGCGCCGGGCTTCGGCCAGTAATAATCGACAAAGCCCTTGCCGTCCGCCTTGACCGTGTTCACGAACTCGACGAACAGCGCCTTGCCGTTCGGGTCCTTGTTGGCGGTAAGGTCCGTGCCGTTCATTTCAGGTTTGATCGGATGCATCACCATTTTGGGATGCATATCGTTGATCCAGAAATAGCCACTGCCATTGCCGTAGCGCATTGCCGCAATGGTCGTCTTGGCCTGCTGTTGCGCCGCCTCCCGCGTCAGGCTCCCGCCCTGCTCCAGCCGGTAATATTGATCGAGAATGGCAACAGCGGTTTCATTCATTGCCGCAAGCCCGGCTTTCCGTTCGCGCTCCATTTCGTGGTAGCTTTCAAACAGGCTGAATGTCAGGGCCGCGGCCAGTATTGCCAGAAACAATGCGACGAGCGCATAAAGGCGCGTAGATATTGTTACGTTTTTCATGTTCCCCCTCAACGTCGCTGATGCACTTCGACCAGCCGATGTTAAAGGCAAAAAATTTATTATTATTAAATACACATATTATACGTTGGTATTATTCTTATATGCTCATACGCCTTGGCGCCATCATGCCAGACAGGCACAGCAAGCGTGAATTTTCAAACCGGCCGGCGGCATTTAAAGACACCGTTAACCGTGCGGCCCCTATCCTCTTTGACCGAAATTACTTTACAGGGAGGGCGCGATGGCCCGGCCGAATTTTCGCTATACGCATTATGACCTGAAGGAATTGCGGGCAGGAACTACCCTTGAAATATCCCTGTCAGCCGTCAACAATGTCCGGCTAATGACGGGCGCGAATTTCCAGCGCTTCACCGAGCTGCTCGATTTCAAATATCTCGGCGGCGTCGCGAAAAAATCGCCGATCCGCATTGCCATTCCCGAGACATTGCACTGGCATCTGGTGATCGATGCCGAAGGCCATAGCGGCCTGGCGGAATCCTCGGTCAAGATGCTGCCCGCGCAGCCGCAGGCGGCACCGCATCGCAAGGCATCTTGATCTTCCTTAAAAAACAGCGAGTTGTCGCGGTTTCGCGACTCTTTTTGCCAGCGGCCTGAATCTTTTTCTTAAGATCGGCCGCGATATGGCTTTCGGCGCAATCGCGTAAATCCTAGCGCGATCCACGCTCGCGACGCAGCTTCGACCACCAGTCCAGACGCTTGCGGATTTCCCTTTCGAACCCCCGATCAGGCGGATCGTAAAAGGTCGTGCGCCCCATTTTCTCCGGGAAATAATCCTGTCCGGAAAAGGCATCCGGCTCGTCATGGTCGTAACGGTAACCGTCGCCATAACCCTCGCCCTTCATGAGCTTGGTCGGCGCGTTCAGAATATGTTTCGGCGGCACCAGCGAACCGTTTTCCTTGGCCGCCCGCATCGCCGACTTGAAGGCCGTATAGACGGCGTTCGATTTCGGCGCGGTCGCGAGATAGACGCAGGCCTGCGCCAGCGCCAGCTCACCCTCGGGTGAGCCGAGATAATCATAGGCATCCTTGGCGGCATTGCAGACGGCGAGCGCCTGCGGATCGGCAAGGCCGATATCCTCCACCGCCATGCGCACCAGCCGGCGGCCGATATAGAGCGGGTCCTCGCCGGCATCGAACATGCGGGCGAGGTAATAAAGTGCCGCATCGGGGTCCGAACCACGCACCGATTTATGCAGCGCTGAAATGAGATTGTAGTGGCCGTCCTGGCTCTTGTCGTAAACGGGCGCACGGCGTTGCACGATGCGCGTCAGCCCTTCGATATCGAAAGTTTCATCCTTGCGGGCGGCGCGCCAAACCTCTTCGGCAAGCGTCAGCACGGCGCGGCCATCGCCATCGGCCATGCGGATCAGACTCGCCCGCGCATCCTCGGTAAGCGGCAGGGGCTTGCCCTCCGCCTCCTCGGCGCGCTTCAGAAGCTCGCTCAGACTGTCCTCGTCATGCGAGCGGAATGTCAGGACACGCGCGCGCGACAACAGAGCGGCATTGAGTTCGAAAGACGGGTTCTCGGTGGTGGCGCCTACCAGAATAATGGTGCCGTCTTCCATCACCGGCAGGAAGCTGTCCTGCTGGGCGCGGTTGAAACGATGAATCTCGTCTACGAAAAGCAGCGTCTGCCGGCCATTCATCCGCCGTGTGCGCGCCGCTTCGAAAACCTTCTTGAGATCGGCGACACCGGAAAAGATCGCCGAGATCTGCTCGAAGGCAAGCCCCGCTTCGCCGGAAAGCAGACGGGCAACCGTGGTCTTGCCGGTGCCGGGCGGCCCCCAGAAGATCATCGATCCCAGTGAGCCGCTATCGATCATGCGGCGCAGCACGCCCTCCTCGCCCGTCAGATGCGGCTGTCCGCTCACCTCCGCCAGCGTCTTTGGACGCAGGCGATCGGCAAGAGGCCGCCGGTTGGCGACCTCCACGGGCACTTGCGGGGCGAAGAGGTCGTCGCTCATCGCAAGAACTGCCGGATGCGCTGCCCGTCACGCAGGATTTCCACCCGCCAGAAGCCGGGATTATCGTCCAGCGCCTTCTCGACAGCGGCGGTGGTGCCGATATCCGCGCCGTTCAGCGACAAGATCACGTCCTTCGGCTGGAAGCCGACACGATAGGCCGGGGAACCGCGCTTCACATCGGTAATGACAACGCCGGTCACCTGCGACGGCATGCGCAATTCATCGGCAAGCTTCGGCGAAAGATTGGCGACAGTCGCACCGGCGAAGGGATTGCGACCCTCGATCAGCCGTTCATCGCGGGGTGCGGTTTCCGGCGCGGTATCGAGCGCGATGGTCACCTTTTTCTCTTTCCCCTTGTCCATGACAGTGAGTTCGGCGGATTTGCCGATGCCGGCGGTCGTCAGGCGATAACCCAGCGCATCCGGATGTTCCACCTCGAAGCCATTGACGGCGGTAACCACCTGTCCGGGTTCGATGCCCGCCTTTTCGGCCGGCCCACCCTTGACGACGCTGACGACCAGCGCGCCGCGGGCGCGATGCAGGCCAAGCGCCTCGGCAACATCGGATGTCACCGGATCGAAGGTCGCACCGATATAGGGCCGCTCGAAGCTTGCATCCCCACGCTCGGCGGCAGCGACGAAAACCCGGACCAGATTGGCGGGAATGGCGAAACCGATACCGTTCGAGCCGCCGCCCTTGGAGAAGATGGCCGTATTGATGCCGATCAGTTCACCCGCCATGTTCATCAATGCGCCGCCGGAATTGCCGGGATTGATGGAAGCGTCGGTCTGGATGAAGAAGCCGAAATCGCCCTGCGTCACCTGGTTGCGCGCCAGACCAGAGACGATGCCGCTCGTCACCGTCTGGCCGACACCGAAGGGGTTGCCGATGGCCAGCACCAGATCACCCACTTCAATCGCATCGGAATTGCCGAGCGACAGCACCGGGAATTGCTCCTTCGCATCGATCTGCAGAATGGCGAGGTCGACGCGATCATCCTTAAGCAGCACCTTGGAGGAGAACTCACGCCCATCCGCCAGCGCTACCTTGATGTCATCGGCACCGTCGATAACGTGATTGTTGGTCACCACGAGGCCGCCGGCGGTCACGATGACGCCAGAGCCGAGCGACGACTGCTTTTCCGTGCGGTTCGGCATCTGCTGGCCGAAGAACTGTTCGAAGAAAGGATCACCGGCAAAGGGCGACAGACGCCGCTGCACGACGCGTTCGGCATAGACATTCACCACCGCGCCCGCGGTGCGCTTGACCAGCGGCGCGAAGGAAAGCTGCATTTCCGTGTGGCTCGACGGCACGGTCCTGTTATCCTGCGCCGCAGCACCCAAGGGCAGGAGAATGAGTGCGGCGAGAAAGCCGGTGGACAGATACTTCAACACGCTTCGCATGTGATTCCTCATCGTCATCAGTATGATGGAGTTATAACGCCAAAGCCTGTAAAGCAAAGAGCGGCAAGATGATGGCCGTCCTTTTCCAGGCATGGATCGGTGGGCGACATTGGAACCAACAGCGCCCCTTTTCGGTTTCACCGGCACCTGACTGTCCTTAAAAAGAGACGACCCATGCATCTGAAACCGCTCCTCCTTGCCTGCGGCATCCTGCTTGCCCCCTCCTTCATTTCGCTGGCCAGCGCGGCGAGCTTCGATTGCGAAAAGACCGATCTGGCCGCGGACGAGAAGGCGATCTGCGACAACCGCATGCTGAACGATCAGGATGTGAAGATGGCCACCACCTTCGACATCCTCACCCAGCTGATGGCGATGGGCGCACGCGACACGCTGCGCGACGAGCAGAGCCAGTGGTTGAAGAAACGTCAGGAATGCGCAGCGGACGTTGCCTGCCTTACCAGCGCTTACGAGGAACGCATGAAACGTCTCGGAGAGGCGTTCCAGAGCATCAACCGGCCGCTCTGACCTCCTCACACCGCCCGGATAATGGTCTCCATAAGGCCATGCAACTGGTCACGATAACCGGTTCGGGCGGAAGGCGCGTCCTCGCGAGAGGTCATCACGACCGATAGCCGTCTGGCGGGTACGATATAGAGCATCTGCCCGCCATAACCCCAGGCGTAATAGACCGTCTCGCCTGCCATCTCCTTGATGAACCAGCAATAGCCATAGCCGTCGCCGTTGAAGACGGAATTGGTGCGCTGCCTCCACGATTGCTCGATCCAGCCCTGAGAAATCAACCGCTCGCCGCCGGGTGTCACACCACCCAGGCGGTAAAGCTCACCGAAGGCCAGCAAAGACCGCGCGGTCATCGCCATCTGGTTGCCGCCGAGATAGATGCCCTGCGGATCGCGCTCCCAGCCGCCGATGGAAAATCCTTCAAGCGGTCGGAACCAGTCGCGCGCAAGCGACAGCGTCGAACGGCCGGACGCTTTCGTCAGGATCGCCGAGAGCAGATGGGTGGAGCCGGTGGAATAAAGCATGCCGCCGCCCGGTTCCCCGCCAAAACCGGAACCCAGCGCCATCCGCACCCAGTTGCGGCTGGCGACCCAGCGGCCGTAATTGGGGCCGGACATGCGCTCCAGGCCGGATTGCATCGACAGCAGGTTGCCGACGGTAATCCGTTCCAGCCGGGGATCGGGATTTTGCGGAAAATCGCCGCGCAGAACAGTCGCGATCGGCTGGTCGGCGCCTTCGAGAATCTTTCGATCGATCGCCATGCCCACCAGCGCCGAGATGATCGATTTCGAGGCCGACTTGATATTGGTGGAGCCGTTCAAACCCGCGCCGTGATAAGCGCGGCTCGCGACCTCCTCGCCATCGATGCTGACGATGACCGCCTTGAGGCTGGAAAGCGCATCCGCCTCCCGCAGCAACGGATCGAAACGGATGCCATTGCCGGTGCTTTGCGCGCGGGCAAGCGAGGCGAAAGGCAGGGAAGCGATAAGGGCAAGTGCGGTTCTTCTTTTCATGTCACTGAGCTAGGAAGCCATACGGCGATGAAAAGAGGAAACACCGCCAATCACTCCAATGTGACCTTATTTCAAGCACCGGATTTCCCCACCTCAATTTGATGGTCTGGCGAAATATCTATGAAAACAGGGCGTTGGCCTGCATTCCGGAATCGAGATACAAAGCGCTTGAATCAGTTTCTGATCTTGAGGACTATTGCCCCGCTGCAAATGCAAAAGTCATGAAACGATGCCGCAACTGAAATCATCACGCCTTGTCCTGCGGCCTTTTAAAATGACGGACGCCTCGCCACTCGCCCGGCTGACGAACGATCCGCTCACTTTGCGCAATCTGCTGCGCACGACCTACCCTTTCGAAACCGATGAAGCACGGCGTCTGATCAGGCGCATTGCTGAGCGTCGGCTGCCGGTATGGGCTGTGGATGATGGCAGGCTGGTCGGCCTCATCGGCCTTTCGGGCGAATTCGGCCTTTGGCTTGATCGCCGTGTCTGGGGAAAGGGCTATGGAGAAGAAGCCGGACGCCTCGTCATCGATTATGCCTTTCAGCATATGGGCATCAGAACCCTGCATGCCAATCCGCTGTTCGACAACAGGGCGTCGCACCGTCTGATGGACAAGCTGGGCTTTGTTGCGACCGGCCGTGCAAATGCCTTTTGCCGGCAACGGGGAAAAATCGTGCCGCTTCGACCTTATCGGCTCGATAAAGAGTGATCGGCACAAAAAAGCCGCCGTTTATCAACGGCGGCCTTTTATCATCTCGCAAATCCGGAACTTACTCCGGCAGAATCCGCACTGCGCCCTTGTCCGCGCTGGAAGCAAAGGCGGCATAGGCCTTCAACGCCGTCGTGACATTGCGCTTGCGCGGCGCTTCCGGCTTCCAGCCCAGTTCTTCCTGCTCGGCGCGGCGTGAAGCCAGCTCCGCATCGGTGACCTTCAGGTTGATCGTACGGTTCGGAATGTCGATTTCGATCAGGTCACCCTGGCGTACGAGGCCGATGGCGCCGCCCTGCGCCGCTTCCGGCGAGGCGTGACCGATGGAGAGGCCCGAAGTACCGCCGGAGAAACGGCCGTCGGTGATCAACGCGCAGGCTTTGCCGAGACCCTTGGATTTCAGATAGCTGGTCGGATAGAGCATTTCCTGCATGCCCGGCCCGCCCTTCGGCCCTTCGTAACGGATGACGACGACGTCGCCCGCCTTGACCTCGTTGCCGAGAATGCCCTTCACCGCCGCATCCTGGCTTTCGTAAACCACTGCCGGACCAGTGAATTTCAGGATGGATTCATCGACGCCCGCCGTCTTCACGATGCAGCCGTCGAGTGCGATGTTGCCGTAAAGCACGGCCAGACCGCCATCCTTGGAGAAAGGCTTCTCGACCGAGCGGATAACGCCGTTTTCGCCGTCCGTATCCAGATCATCCCAGCGCGAGGATTGGCTGAAAGCCACCTGCGTCGGCACGCCGCCGGGGGCGGCCTTGAAGAACTGGCGCACCGTCTCGCTGTTGGTACGGGTGATGTCCCAGCGGTCGATGGCATCGCCCAGCGTCGCCTCATGCACGGTATAGGTATCGCGATTGATGAGCCCACCGCGTTCCAGCTCGCCGAGAATGCGCATGATGCCGCCAGCGCGGTGAACGTCTTCCATGTGCACGTCCTGCTTGGCGGGCGCGACCTTGGAAAGGCAGGGAACCTTGCGGGAAAGACGGTCGATGTCCTCCATGCCGAAATCGACGCCGCCCTCATGCGCCGCCGCCAGAATATGCAGCACCGTGTTGGTGGAACCGCCCATGGCGATATCCAGCGACATGGCGTTTTCAAACGCCGCCTTGTTGGCGATGGTGCGCGGCAGGACGGTTTCGTCCTCCTGCTCATAATAACGGCGCGCCAGATCGACGATCAGGTGGCCGGCCTCGACGAACAGCCGCTTGCGGTCGGAATGGGTGGCAAGCGTCGAACCGTTGCCGGGCAGCGACAGACCCAGCGCCTCGGTCAGACAGTTCATGGAATTGGCCGTGAACATGCCGGAACAGGAACCGCAGGTCGGGCAGGCCGAACGCTCGATAACCTTCACATCCTCGTCGGAAATCTTGTCGTCCGCAGCCGCGACCATGGCGTCGACCAGATCGAGCGCAACCGTCTTGCCATGCAGGACGACCTTGCCGGCCTCCATCGGACCGCCGGAAACGAAGACGGCGGGGATGTTGAGGCGCATCGCCGCATTCAGCATGCCGGGGGTGATCTTGTCGCAGTTGGAAATGCACACCATGGCATCGGCGCAATGGGCATTGACCATATATTCCACCGAATCCGCGATGATCTCGCGCGACGGCAGCGAATAGAGCATGCCGTCATGGCCCATGGCGATACCGTCATCGACCGCGATGGTGTTGAATTCCTTGGCGACACCGCCGGCCGCCTCGATTTCGCGGGCAACGAGCTGGCCGAGATCCTTCAGGTGCACATGGCCCGGCACGAACTGCGTGAAGGAATTGACCACCGCGATGATCGGCTTGCCGAAATCGCTGTCCTTCATGCCGGTGGCGCGCCAAAGGCCGCGCGCGCCCGCCATGTTGCGGCCGTGGGTTGTCGTTCTGGAGCGATAGGCTGGCATGGTGTTTTCCTCGATCTCTGGCGAAGAGCGCATTTCCGCAAACGCGGTAAAAATAGCTCCTGCCCTATTTTGCGGTTTTTCTAGCGCAAACCGCAAGCCCTGTCACTGTCACCTCGGGGCAAAACAGTACGGTTCGGTACGGTACGCTTTCTCTTCATCGTGCTATCCGGCCGCGCCTTCATCACAAATGCGCGATTTCCGCCGCCCCACCGTTGTTTTTCCGCAGAGCGCTGAAACATATCTGTGCAGCGGCCGTATTGGCTATCATAATCGATTTATCGCCGATGTACCCGGCTTTTGTGGAGGTTCCAATGCCCGCCTATCGTCCGCCCCTCATCTCGGCAAATGAAATCACGCCGAAGAATATCTACCTGTCCAGACGTGGCTTCCTCGGCACGGCGGCGGGGCTGGCGGCAATCGGGCTGGCTGGGCGCGAAGCTGTTGCCGCGCCGCTTTCCGCAAAACCCGGCGCCTACAAGCTGGATGAGAAACTCACCCCGCTCGATGCTGTCACCAGCTATAATAATTTCTACGAATTCGGTGTCGGAAAATCCGACCCGAAGGAAAATTCCGGCAAGTTCAAGCCTACCCCCTGGACGGTGAAGGTGGATGGCCTCGTCTCCAAACCGCAGGAATTCGGCATTGAAGAGCTGATGAAATATCCCCTCGAAGAGCGCACTTACCGCATGCGCTGTGTCGAGGGTTGGTCGATGGTTATTCCGTGGATCGGCTTCCCGCTCGCCACCCTTCTCGACAAGGTGGAACCGCTTGGCAGCGCGAAATATGTCGCTTTCGAAACCGTGGTGCGGCCAGATGAAATGCCGGGTCAAAGCGGTCTGTTCCAGCCTCTCTCATGGCCCTATGTCGAGGGGCTTCGCCTCGATGAAGCACGCCATCCGCTTACCATTCTCGCCGTCGGCCTTTATGGAGAAACGCTGCCGAACCAGAACGGTGCGCCGATCCGTCTCGTCGTGCCATGGAAATACGGTTTCAAGGGCATCAAATCCATCGTCCGCATTTCGCTGGTCGAAAAACAGCCAGAAACGACGTGGAAAAACTCCAACGCCCGCGAATATGGCTTCTATTCCAACGTCAACCCGAATGTGGATCATCCCCGCTGGAGCCAGGCGACGGAACAGCGCATCGGCGAAGGCGGTTTCTTTGGCACCCAAAACCGCCCTACCCTGATGTTCAACGGTTATGACGAGGTGGCAAGCCTCTATGCCGGTATGGACCTGAAAGCGAATTATTGACCATGGCCTTCGCCCTGCCTCTTCCCTCGCTGCCGAAGCGTTACCAGCCGGCGGCCATCTGGTCGCTTTATGTAATCGGCCTCTGTCCGGGTGTCTGGTATTTCTATCTCGCCGCAACCGGCGGCCTCGGCTTCAATCCGGTCAAGGATTTCGAGCACCTGCTCGGCATCTGGGCGCTGCGCTTCCTCTGCCTCGGGCTTCTGGTGACGCCGCTACGCGATCTCTTCAACATCAACCTCATCGCCTATCGCCGCGCGCTGGGGCTGATCGCCTTTTATTACGTGCTGGCGCATTTCACCGTCTATCTGCTGCTGGACCGCGGCCTGATCCTCGGTTCCATCGCCGGCGATATTCTGAAGCGCCCCTATATCATGCTCGGCATGGCCGGCCTTCTCATGCTCATACCGCTGGCGCTCACCTCCAACCGCTGGTCGATCCGCAAACTCGGCAGCCGCTGGAACACGCTGCATAAACTCGTCTATCTCGTGCTCATCGTCGGCGTGCTGCATTTCGTGCTGGCGCGAAAGTCGATCACGCTGGAGCCGGTGTTTTATATCAGTATGATGGTGGTGTTGCTGGGGTATCGGCTGATACGGCCATCGATCATGTCGATGAAGAGAGCCAAACGCGCGAGACCCGTCCGGCCATAGTGGCGGCAGCCCCAATCCCCGCGATATAACAGACTATATTCCATAGCGAAAAAACACGGCCGAGCAGCAAAGCGCCGGCCGTCGTTGCGCGAAACGCATCCAGTGCCGGAAAATGAACAAGCCGGATGAGTTCCACGAGAACGACGGCAAGAATGGCGATGTGAACCTCATAACCGTGCCAGCGGGATAGGAAGAAGGCTGCTAGCAGCAGATAGATCATCGCCCCCCAGAGCACGGATCCGCCATATTTTACCGCCACGAACGGCAATCCCACGTCGTAACCGAAGCTTCGCAGGCAAAGGCCGCAGACGATCACCGCCATCGCCGCCGCCAGAAGCCGGATGCGGGCGAAATAAGATGGGGATACGCGCGGCAGGCCCATACGGCTTCCTTCGGGTTTTCGTATGAAAGGTGACGAAGTGAGATCGGGGACGGAAATGAGCACAGCAACAAGCCCGGCCGCAAGCCGCCTCTCCGTCTTGGACAATCTGCTCTGCGATACCTATCCCTGGGGCGAACTCAAGGGCATCAGGCGTTTTATCGTCGAGTTTCTTTATTTCGGCATCAAGGAAGCCCGCGCCTGCATGTTTGCGGGCTTGTTCTTCGTCTCCATCTTCGTGGTGCCGCATGGCGGCGTGCTCGGCATTCCCCGATATGACGTGCTGCTGATCATTGCGCTCGCAATCCAGTTCTTCATGATCTGGAGCAGGCTCGAAACGCTTGACGAGGCCAAGGCCATCCTGCTGTTCCACATCGTCGGCTTCGCACTGGAGGTGTTCAAGACATCGAGCGCCATCCAGTCATGGTCCTATCCAGATTTCGCCTATAGCAAAGTCCTCGGCGTGCCGCTCTTTTCCGGTTTCATGTATGCCGCCGTCGGCAGCTACATCATTCAGGCGTGGCGGCTGCTGGATGTGCGCATTCGCCACTATCCCACCTACTGGATGGCGACTCTCATCGGCATCGCCATTTACGCCAACTTCTTCACCCACCACTTCATCGGCGATTACCGCTGGTACATCGCCGCCTGCGCCATCGGGCTCTACTCCCGCGCAACGGTGATCTTCCGCCCCTATGATCGGGATCGAAAGATGCCGCTACTTCTCGCCTTCATCCTGATCGGCTTTTTCGTCTGGCTGGCGGAAAATATCTCCACCTTCTTCGGCATCTGGAAATATCCCGACCAGCTCGGCGCCTGGTCCGTCGTGCATATCGGCAAATGGAGTTCATGGTCGCTGCTGGTCATCATGACTTTCACGATCATCGCACACCTCAAGCACATCAAGGATCGTATTTACGTTCCGGAGTGAGAAAGATGAATTACTCCAAGGCACTTTCAAGTCTCGCAAGTTTTACAACTAAGCGCGTAGGCCTGAAATCCAACAATAAAGCTGGCGGCCCTATATTCGCATTCCTAATAATCGCTTTGGCCGGTTGTGGTGTAGATTCACCTGATCGTTTGCGCAGTGATATCCCGGACGGCATCCCCGCTGGTGAGACGGTCTATTACAATACCAGATGGTTTGAATGCGCTGTCGCCATTTACAAGCTCGACTCCGTTTTCATGGATGAGGTCCATCGGAACGGATTGCTTTCTTTAAACAAAGCAACATCCGCGCCTTGGGCTGAGACGTCGGTACTGGGGACGAATTACGTCATGGATCGCTGGATCGCCGATTTTGCAAGTAGCTTGGATTGCATCCAAGACCAGAAGCTGCAGGCGCTCTTTGAGCGGATATCAGCCAAAGGTGGCTATTTTCAAGTCCAGCCAACAAACTCGATAACCCTAATCGCGCC
>NZ_JAVAYA010000030.1:0-44455 GCF_041954855.1 Agrobacterium sp. LR_9 | reverse complement strand
GTGAAGGCGTGTGCTCTTGAAGGGAGTCGAACCGCCGACCCCTGGGTTTTGTTGGCGGCATCTTGCCGATCCGGGCAACACTTACTTTCCGGAGTGGCCGGTCTGGGGCCGGGAGCGGACTGTCCGGTGGTGGACGCATTTATCGGATAGCTGTCGTTCAGTTACCAGACCTCCAAACAGACGTCTGATGCCGCTCGTTTGCGCATGCAGAGGGGCCGCCATTGTAACATGGCGGCCGTTTAGCCATGCTCAGAGGTTTTCCGTGTAGAAGGGATCAGTTTCGCCAACGCTCTTTCGACCGGCTCCGGTTTGTCATAGAGGTCATAGTGCGATCCACAGCATCGTTCTTCTCGCGCTTTACGAATGGACACACATACTGTGGTGTTGTCAGCCGTACTTCATGGCCGAGTTTCGTCAGTTCGCGTGACCAGTAATGAGCCATCCCGCAAGCCTCCATTACGACTATCGAAACGCCCTGCCCGGCTACAAACTAGGAAATGCTGCCGGGATAGCTTCCGCCGAAACTTGACCTCTTCGGAAAGCGAAGCTCCATGAATCTTGGAAAACGTTCTTCGCGAAATCGATCCCCCTCATAGTATTTGATGTCATGCCGCCGTCCTTTCACCCGTTGTGTTTAATCCGGCATCCTCTGACAAGAACGCGCGGGGTGGGTGGACCATCAACCACACCATCTATGCAACGGGACCACGTTAATGGAGGGTTGACGCCGGTCCAGGCGAGCCAAAAAGAACGTCGGCTATCTTGCGGAGATGCTTCCTATCACCACCAAAAGAGTAGCCTTCCGAGTTCACATCGATGAAAGATGCGAAAACGAACGGCGTCGCCATTGATTCCAGTAGCATGGCTAAGCGTAACATCATTTCTACGTCAACTTTGACGTCAATAATTGCCCCGTCGACATCGCCGGCTTCCAACAGGTTCAAGACTTGCTCGACAGAAGAAACAGGGCCTGCAACGGTGGCTCCGGCGGCAATAAGTTGCGCATGGCACGCCGCCGTCAACGACGGACGCCGCTCTACCACTATCAGCTTCTTGCCTCTGAAGGCGCGTAACACAGGAATATCCTTACTCGTTCTGCGCTCGCCCGTGCTACGCCAGAGATAGATTTCTGCTGGAGAAAACTAAGCAGCGCAAGTGGCGTTGTATTACCGCTTGCCCATAACTGACCAGCGCAATCGCCGGCCAACTTGTGAAACGTTGATCACTGGTCTGACTCACCGCATTGCGATTCGGTATCCTTTTGCAGCGCCACTTCTATTTCCTCCGCGGACACCTGCAAAAACTGGCGCTTCACTAATTGTGCGGAGATAGCAGGTATCTCAAGGTGTGTTGCGACGGGTTGATACGAAGGAAAACTGAGACCTTCAATGAGCTGTTCATCAACGACCAGACGATATGTTCCAGCTTCCAAAGGTACTACTAATCCATCCAATACGAACGGATTCGCGAAGGTGATTTCTTTGTATGTCGTTCTTTCTTTCATACCCTTAAACTCTTTCCTGACACGTCATTCACACCGCGCCGCAACGTTTATCCTTGACCGTCATCGCTCTCCACTAAGTGGATTTCGACCCCCTGAGAAGGATTAACAAAGAGATTGCCTATAGCGCGCCGGCTTCGCTCTTCCAGGGCTATTCATTAGCCCCAATTGATCGACCACTGGCCTTCCTGAAAAAGCTGAGGACGTATATCGTGTTGCGCGGGACACTTCTGATGGTCTCAAGGACAGGCCGTGATTGGTAGGATTGATTGAGTGAGTCCGCATTCCCAAGACGGCGTTTCAATTGTGCTGCGAGAGCATCGGCAGATGTTTCTCCCGCAAGAAACAGTCTCATTACAAGAAACGCGGCCGTGTTGAATTGTCGCTGGTCATTGCCCAGCAATGTGGCGTTATAGCCCGCACTCTTCAAAACTGACTGGATCATCTCCATCTCTTTGGGGGAGATGGCTGCAAAACTGGGGTGGGAAGACATAATGTCCTCCTCTCGTTGGGGCTAGGGTAACCGACCCTCAACCAGTAGTGCCCGTGACATCGCTACCGACGCCTTACAGTGCGCCTGAATAGCTTAAGACGCAAGCGAATACGGTTTTGGAAAGCTCCAGCGAAGTTCACCAGCCATTCGCTGGTCATTATTGAGCGGCGGCTGCGTTCTAGCACATTGGAATTCCCTTGCTAATGAACCTCAAAACGCGCAGGCTCGTTCCTTCGGTAGCTTTTTTAAAGGGCGTTACCGCTTCAAGGTGAAATCCCTTGGCCCCAACGAAAGGAGGACACGATGTCTTCCACACAAGAATACGGCCCGATTTCGTCTCACGATCTGAATATGTTGCTGTCCCTGTTGTCAGATGCCGGCTTTGAAATCGACACGCGCTCGGATGACGACCGGTCATTTAACAAGGCCACCCGCAAGATAATCGATCTTTTTCAGGATGGAATGACCGACCCTTCAAAACTCAAAGGAGAAATGCTGTTCCTGTTCGGGGTACAGAAACGGGAACGTGTGCCCTCCCGCAGACCACTCCCGAGGTATGCAATCCAAGGTCTTCCGGGGTTCGGCAGATAGCGGGGAAACACCTGTGCGCGCATATGTTCTTGGAAGCATGATGCTTTGGTCCGCTTTCTTTCTGATCTGGTATGTGTTGACACTTTATACCGCCAGCAAAGACCTTGAAGAAATACGATCCGGTCCGGCCGGAGGAGTAGTTATGTCTGAGTCCCGATGCGGTGTAGAACTGGCGACTCTTCTCGCGATGGGCGACAAGCTCTTGAAAGCCGGCGGACCAGAAGTGCCGGCGGATTTACGCGCACATATTGAATATTGCATCTCCTCTGATACAGCGAGTCGAGATAGGCTTAGGAAGACACAGCTCATAAGATTTTTCCCCGACGAAAGATAGCCTGCGGACTCCGCCCCTGATTTCATCAACCCCATCACAAAACTTGATGCTCTCTGTTTTCACTCTGTGCTATGGATCATGGGTGCGGACAGGTGTCCTTTGAGGCGACGGTGGCCAGAGATTTTTTGATATGGCGCGGCATCCGGCTACGCAGCCTTGGGAATTATCGGAGATTGATGATGATCGATATCGCAGGAGCCCCCCGAAGTAGGCCCCCTGATGGCTCACTGCCGGAAGTCCCGATGAAGCGGGATAATCGATATAACCCGCAGCGCCGCCGCCATACAGCGTGACCCGATCTCAGCCGGGGTCGCTTTGCAGTCGTTCGACGAGATTCGGATTGGCGACGAACGGGCGTCCGAAGGCGATCAGATCTGCCTTGCCATCGGCCAGATGTGGCGTTGCAAGGTCGAGGTCACAGCCATTATTGGCGATATATGTCCTGCTGAAGCGACGGCGAGCGATCCGTATTCGAAGGGTGCGACCTCGCGCGGGCGACCCGTCGCGCCTTCAACAACGTGAATGCAGGTGATGCCGAGAACATCAAGTCGATTGATGATATACTCGTATTGCGTCTGGGGACCGCTACAGGAAATACTATTTGTAGGCGAAACTGGCGAAATCCGGCACACCCGTGCGCTCGCCGCCGATTTCCTGCACCACCGTGGCCGTGACTTCGAGTATCAGACGCGCGCGGTTTTCCATCTTGCCGCCATAGCGTCCGTCCGGACATTAGGGCTGTGAGCCTCCCATATAGTTCCTGAAAGCAGACGCTCGCCAGCGACTTGCCGCGCGCAAAGCCGAACTTATCAACATGCTCATACGAAACAGCAGCGATGCGGCTCACGGCCCGATCTTCCACTAGATTCGATCATATGTGAACGATGTCAGCAGCGTGGTTACAAAGTTACTCGCATTATCCTTGACAAGCGCTTCCGTCCATTCATTCGTCCCGCGTAGCCGCAGGTCTGCATAAATGCTGTCGACGGCGGCCTCTTCGATCCGCTTGATGTTCGCCAGAAAGGCTTCCTCTCCGGCCGCATGATACATGTCTCGGATCACCATCCGCAGGATTTCCTGGATTGCGATCTGCCATGCAGTGTTGAGTGCCTGAAGTTCGCCGATACTGTCTGCCATAGGTATCCCTTTCGGTTGCGGAGTGCAACGGTTTGAAAGAAACTGCGGACAGAGCCTGATTGATGATCTCACGTGACCAAGCCATTTGCTATAACCGCCTTGCCTTGCGATTGGCGTACCGCCGATTGCGGGCGGCCTCGTCGTGTTTTATCCGTCCGCGCCCCACTCTTCCTGGGCAGATCAGACCGTCTTGGCCCGTCGTTTCGTGAGAAGAGAGGCTGTCGTCGCCTCACGGTCCTTCAATTCTTTCGCAAGTCGCGCTTCACGAAGCCGCCTCGTCTTTTCCTCGCGGGCCAGAACGAGGGAATCGAGTTCCTCGACGGCGCTGTTACGCGCGAAGAATTGCGATTGAGTATTGGCGAAGGCAATCTCCGCCTTCTGCCGGGATTTGCTGTGTGTCTGTGACATGGCTTTTCCAGATTGAACGCCGCCGTGGCAACAAAAAAAAGGTCAGGCAATCTGCCTGACCTTGCTGGTATCATGCTCTCGCCAGTGCCAGTACATCCGTGGTCAACGGAGAGCGGATACCGGGATGATTAAGCGGCCTGGAGGTTGCAAGCCGACATCTTGCCCGACTTGTTATCGCGCTCAAGGTCGTAGCCGATCTTCTGGCCTTCAATGAGTTCGCGCATTCCGGCGCGCTCGACGGCCGAGATATGCACGAACGCGTCGGTGCCGCCATTGTCAGGCTGGATGAAGCCAAAGCCCTTTGTGGAATTGAACCATTTAACTGTGCCAGTGGTCATGATGAACCCTTTCATAGCAATAAGAGGACCACAACGCCTGCGGCGCTGCAGATGCGATAGCGATTTTTGAGAGAAAAGGCTCGTTCAGGGCACGGTGCCAGACGCGCGATAACCAAAGCTAAGCAAGCAAATATCGACAATCAACATATAGGTCGCTCATATGCGATTGTCAACTTTTAGTTTTTTCTCACCAATATTCTCAGCATTTAGTTGTATTTTCCTAAGCCGTTTCACAGCCTCGACTGCGGAAACGGAGCTGGGAGCGTAACCAGACACGAGGTTCACCTATGGAATCACGGTCGTCCGAAAGCAGAAATGGACTCCGGTCCCGACGGAAAACCACCGTCTCGCTGGCGTATAACTCCGGACATGAACCGGAGCAACACAATGCGCGATTGACTTGAAAGCGCTCCTGACAGCGGTTTCATCCTCGCCGTTACATATCCGGCCTTATGAAGCATCTGGTTGAGAATTCGATTGCTGCCGGGATCGAAATCGACGACGTGGACGCTGGAAGACATGGTGTCCTCCTTTCAGATTGCGGGCGCGGCATTAAAGCCCCCGGCGGCAGCGCCCGGTGAAATTGCTGCCGAGGTCACGATGATGAGGCCCGCTCGTCTGTTTAGCAATCCTTCAATTAAGGTCATTTGGGGGCGGGATAGCTTCGAAGCCAACCCGCACAGATATTTGCCGTTCTGTAAAACCGTTAATATCAAAGAACGAGGGCTAATTTGACCCTCCATCGATACACGCGATGCTCACTCCTGAGGAGCGGCAGGAATGAAGGAGTGGCGATGTAAAGTGCACTGCCGCCCAAAGCTCGCTGGCTCGGTGGGATGCAGCTTTCCCGCCGCCGTCGTCCGAAACCTGCCAGTCAATTTCCCATCCCTTAACGATCGTTGAAGGCCTGATAAGCGAAAAGACTGCTTTAGGGAGCGTGTAATTGCTATGCTTACGTCCGGAATGAAGGGGCAAAGCAGCTTTATCCGTGGATAACGAACAACGACTGCTTCGAAGGCGCAATGCCGTCGTTGCGAATGAACCACAGTTAGCTCGAGCAAGATGCCTTGCGAGCGTCTTCGCCTTGAGCGGAATCGAACAGCCGTTCACCAAGTGCATTTGCCTAGCAGCAGTTTATTTCTGCAGTGACAGCGAGTACCGGGTATGCCGACGTTCACCCGTGCGCGTCAGTGCACCGATCTCCACGAGCTGCTGAAGGTCGCGTGTTGCTGTAGCGCGGGATGTGTCTGTGATCGAAATATAGTTTTCGGCACTGAGCCCTCCCTTGAAGCCTGCCGTGCCTTCCTTGAAGATGCGCGCGACTACCTTTTCCTGCCGCTCGTTCAACTGGCCACGAAAACGATCATAGAACTTTGCTTTTTGAATGAAGAAATCGATGCGCTCAAGCGTCGCCCGCTGAGCATCCAGGATCGTTTCCGAAAAGAAAATGATCCAGTCGGTGATATCAAGCGTGCGCTGGTGCCGCTCAAGCTCGGAGTAGTAGGCCTTCCGGCGCTTCTCGATTGTGAAGGCGAGTGAAATGAGACTTGGTTGCCCTATGTTTTGCGCCAAGGATTTCTCAGCGAGCGCGCGCCCAATTCGGCCGTTGCCATCCTCAAAGGGATGTATGCTTTCAAAGTAAAGATGGCCTACTGCGGCGCGCGTCAACGCTTGAAGCGACGTTTGGCCATCTGGCCCGGATTGATTGAACCATGCGATAAAGGTCTCCATCTCAGCGGCAACCCGGCGAGACGGGGGAGCCTCGAAGTGGATGGTGGGCTTGTCCAATCGACCCGACACGATCTGCATGGCGTCTTCATGCCTGCGGTAAGCACCAACTGTTTCAATATATAGGTTTCCCGCCATCAGCATTGAATGCCAGTGGAACAGTCCCTCATGACGCAGCGGCCCATGCCAGCTTCGATAGACATCCGCCATCATCTCGGCGATCCCCCGCTCTTGGGGGCGGATTTGTCTGTCATCAGTGTTTAGCCCGAACTGTCGACGGAGTGACGACTGGACACTCACGCGGTCCAGAAATTCCCCCTCAATCTCTGAGGTCTTGACCGCTTCGTCGCTCAGCAATTCAATGCGAAGTTGGTTGCTGTCGTCCTCGTTGAAATGTCGAACAGCACCGATAACCTCGCCGGCGGACTGCAGGAATTTCTGCTCCAACGTTACCAGGCTTGCGGTGTCGTATCTGAAGTTTGGCCAATCCGTGTTTTGCCAGTTCCATTTCATGAGTTATAGCACCCCTCTCTATAACTCATAATTATTGCCAGAAATGAGCTATTGCAAGCCCGTCTATCGCTCGGCACCACAATCTGCAGCGCTCCGTTCAAGAGGCAGCGATCGACAGCTAACCACTTGTCCTAAACATATTTTGTTAACGGGCGCCCCCTATTCCCGCTCGCCCTCGGCACTGGTGCCGAAAGAAACGGAATGAGCATGACTAAACACGACCTTTCATCACGACATTTTCAGCGAAAAATTTCAGAATTCTGCGAGCTTCGTATCGCTCCGATCGCATCCAGGCGGGTGTTGGAGAATATACGGCCTTATCTAGCCAGTTTGATCATCTACCGGAAATCCCCTCCGCTTCTGAATGGCCATATCGACTGGACGATGATCAGTCAGGCCTGTGGGATCGAAGCCGAGCTGACGGCAGAACTGAAAAAGCAGCTCCGGCCGGGCTTGGATGCAATCATCCGCTGGCTGGGCGCACCACCAGCGGCCGAGGAACGACGACCGCCAAAGCCGACAGTTACCTCGGGCAAAATGGCCCCCGCCAAGAAGGCAGCTCCCGCATCCTCGACCAGAAAGCCGCAATGCGCGGCGACCGACGGTGCCTTTACCCGGTCTGCGTCGTCACAGCGCGGGCCTGCACTAAAACCGATAAGCCCTTTCCCAGAAGCACTCTTTGAAGCGACAGAAGATCCGGCGAGCTTTCAGGAAGCATTGATATATCATATGCGTCGGTTCGGCGACACTTATTGGCAGCTCCACCGCGCCGTTGTTCATCTGGATGAGACATTCGATAACAAGACGCTGCTATCCTGGATGCAGGGGGAGCGCGTGCCCCGCTCCGTTGCCAGCTTTAATATCCTGCGCCGCATCGAGCGGCGCTATCGGTTGCAGGAAGGATATTTCAAGGACAAGCTACCGCACCAGGCGCGCTCGCTTTATGGTCATGATCTCGGCGATATCAGCCCGGCTGAGCGGCGCAGGATTTCAATGCATCTGCCAGATGACTTCAGTAGCCTGCCCTTTACCAAGCGCGAGGAGATTCTCGATTGGGTGCGCCGGGTGATCATTTCCGGATCGACAGAATATCGCCGATATCAGGCAGCGGCGAGCAAGCAACGTTATGCCATCCGCTTTCCTGGTGTCACTTATGGCGGAAGTTCCATATCACCCCGGTCCTTGGCACCCGCAGTCAGCACCTATCAGAATGCAGTGACAGAAAACGATGATCCGGATTTGCTGTCCGGGGTTATCGATGCGCCGCCAAGGCTTGCAATGGAAATGGCAGACCTTATCCGTTTCAAAACCTCGACCCTGACTGCCATTGGCTTTCAACGGAATGGAGTCTGGGGGGAGGAAACGGCCTCTCAGAAGATAGAACATCTCGGCTTGATGTTCGGCGCACTAGCTTCCTCACCGAATGGCGCAGTAAGAGGTTTCGGCGTACCGCTTAGCCAGTTGAGCTTTGGCCTTCTCGTCTTCCCCGGTGTTTGGGACTGGTATCTGCAGTGGCGGGAACAGCGGCGCGGTTTCTATACAAAATGGGAAGAAGACATGCTGATGGTCGCCCAGGCTCTTACTCGCGCGGACGTCGGCTGGATACGGCAGCACCCGGAGCTACTTCAGAACGTCAGGCCAATCGCGGGCTTGATTGAGGCCGAAGAAATCAACTTTGCGGCTCGCGACTGGCATGGCGCCTGTGACGCTTTTCACCGACATGCCGCCAATCGTTCCAAGGAAATTCAGCGTGTCATGCGCGTCCATCGCGATCCATTCGAGCCGATCATGTGCGTCCTTGAGGCAGAGAGTCCGTTGGCCGAATATCGTAAGATCACCGATGAGATTCTTGAACGCATGCCGGATGAGAACAGATATCCCCGGCCGGCGGCCGAAGCCGTCAGATCATTCCTGCTGCTTCGGCTTGGCCTGCACCTTGGGCTGCGGCAAAAGAACCTTCGCCAGTTACGCGTCTGCCCGCGCGGACATTATCCGACCTCAGAACGCCGACTTGAAGATATGAAGTGCGGAGAGTTGCGCTGGAGCGACCGCGATCATGGGTGGGAGGTCCTTATCCCATCGGTCGCGTTCAAAAACTCGGGCTCCTCCTTCTTCGGACAGAAGCCATTCCGGTTGATTTTGCCCGACCTTCTCGATCTCTACAAATACCTCGACGCGTATATCGACAGGCATCGTGGAGTTCTGCTCAGCGGTGCGAAAGATCCCCAAACGCTATTCGTCAAGACAGTGAAAACGACCAGCATTGATGCTGCTTACAATTCGACCACATTCTACGAGGCTTGGCGGACGGTCATCCAACGTTACGGCATCTATAATCCCTATACCGGCCGGGGTGCGATCAAGGGCCTCCTGCCGCATGGACCGCATAACCTGCGGGACATTCTTGCGACGCATATTCTGAAACAGACCGGATCCTACGAGCAGGCAAGCTATGCCATTCAAGATACGCCAGATGTCGTGCAGCAGCACTACGGTCGCTTCTTGCCGCAAGACAAGGCGGCCCTGGCTGCCAAAATCCTCAACCAAGTTTGGGAAGCTGCGTAAGATCGAATGAGATACTCGGCTCGTATAGTGATGACAGTCTCCGTCCGAGCCGACCTCTTCGTTTCGCTCTTGAGCGGATTCGAACGACCGGCCCATTAGTTGGTTTATCAAGCCACTGAAAATTTTGCTTTTGGTCTTCTAATTCACCCCGTTCCGAAGCTCGCGACACCAACGACATAAACCGGCGAAAGGGGTTGTAAAAAGCCCCCAGTTAAGCAGATTGGCGTCACGCTTGTTCTTTCAGCCTAAAGCCCTCCTCCTGAACAGCATGAACACGAGGGGAGCTGCCGGTCGAGAACCGTTTCCCCGCGAGGGTCACCCTTCATGAGGGCCAAAGCCTGTTCCGTCCAAACTCCACCAAATTCCTGTAGATGACGCTTTCGCGCCGCCCATATCCGATGAGAGGATTCCTTCTCACGACCAAGCAAGCAATCCAGTGCAAGTTCGCACACAAGACTGGTAACGTGATTGAGCTCGATCGGTCCGTAAGGAGCAAAATGCACACCACACGCTGGCTCTTCAAGCAGGCCGCCCTCCGTCCAGGTGACCATGTTGAAGTTTGAGCGACCAAGATTGTCGACAGTCGATGACAAACATGGTCCGTTTTCAAGGACCGCCAGCGCATGACCTGCACCCGCGAATGGCTCGGTCCATCCATAGACGACTGGAATTCGGCGACCGTGCGTGTTCTGCCATGCATTCAGCAATTTATCGGCATGCCCGCTGCCCGTCGTTGAGATGATTAGATCTGCTCCGCTGAACCAGTCTGGAGCTTCCGCAACGACTGACTCCGCAGTCCACTCATGACCCACGATGTTAAGGTGAGGGTATTCGGCGCTTGAACGAGCCGCGAATTCGCTGGCCTTATTGAGCCCAACGGACTGCCCACCGAGATGATGTCGGCCGACATTAGACCATTCCAGCGTGTCGCAATCTACCACATGCAACTTGCCTACCCCCGCACGCAGAAGAGATGCCGCCACAAAGCTCCCCACCGACCCGCAGCCAAACAGGACGACGGTCGAATTCAGCAAGCGACTGGCCCTTGGATCTCGGCCGCGGCCGTGAATCCATTCGGCCTCAGCTCTGATGACGCGGCTTCGGGATATGGTCTGCGAGCCAAAAACGCGATCCATCAGAATGTCTGTGGGCACTGCGCCGCTCCTGAAGCCGTCGGAAGGAAGCCGACCTCTGCCGCGGGAGGCCTCAGCGACAGGCATGTCAACGGTCGCCGCGACAAGTCCCGGCCCGCCTCGACCTGGCGCACCAATTACAATTGTCTTTGCTCGGTTTAAGTCTGACAAGGTCGAGCGTACAGCTCCGAGGCCGTCGCCCTGGGCACGGCGCGCAAGATTAACGATATGGCGCGCACGCTGCGGATAGTCGGCTGGGAGAGGCGCCGCCTCGAACCACAGCAATGCTGCTGGCAGTATGGCGTAGACCTTGGTCAACCCGGTATACTTCCGAAGCCAATCGCGAACATCCTCCTCGGTTTCAGCGAGTAGGGTGAAAGCCGGTCCATTCCAGGACCATATCTCCCGCGAGGGGCCCGCGGCGCGCAGAAGGCTGTAATGTCGACGTGGTCTGCAAAGATCGTATGCCCAGTACGTCAGGAACTCTTCCTGAAAATCGCGTTCAATGATTTCACCGCAAAGGAGCTCTTCAATGAGACGACAGGAGCGGGAAAGCAGGTTCTCTACGACAGCAGGGGGATCATCCTGGTCCAACTCAAAGCCGTTTCCAAGCAGACAAAGCACGCCATCATCCTCAACATGCGGCCACGTCAGCCGAGGAGGATGTTCTACCAGTGCTATGCGTGCTGATATGCTCGGGAACCAGCGTGTGATGAGAACATCAAGGTGTTTGATCCCGTCGGAGAACTTGAGGGACAATCGCCAGCCGCCTTCAAAGTTTCGCCCCACATAACGCAGGAGATCGCGCCTTTCGAGGCGCCGCCATTCTGTCCCTTCAACGGCGGAGAAACGTTGTTCCACTGCAGCCGCAACTGCCTCATCTATGTGGTCAAACACATCATCATTCAGCTCAAGCATGGCGAGTGCCACCGCTGCTGTGCACGGCATTTTCACTCGCGGCAGCACGGCTGATCCAGCCGCCCGACGTGGCGAGCGCCGGGGCGGCGAGAGGCGACGCCTTGCTGGCGTTCCCTGAATCGAGGGCGAGCGCCCGTGAATATGTAAGATCTTGCACGCGGCCGCTGTGCCCGAAGAGATCTCGGATGTCACGAGGCGCAACTGCAAGGGCTCGGTCGCCGAGCGCGCTCTCTCTACCGCCGCAGATAGACTGTAGGTCCTCGGAGTTGGAGACTGCCTTACTGGTCGCGCATCGAACCGAGAAATCACCTCGAATGCCCAGACGAGTTATCGGCGTTGGCCCCAACTCGACCCCGATCGCCAATCCAAGCTGCTGGATGCTGGGTAGCAATGTCTTGCAAAGATCGAAGCTCGATCGCATGGCAGCGGCACACATGACGGCGTTACGAACCGTCTCCCGCTCATCTATGTCGAAGGCTGTCCCGGTAGCCATGACGCCATGCAGGCAATCGCCAATGAAACGGACCTTCTTTCCGTCGAAATCCTTCTTCAACACAGCTGCGAGCTCGTGTCGGATGGCATGGAGATTCGAGACCATCTCAGCGATCTTTCCGCCGATCGTGCAGTCGTCAACATACTTCGTAAAGCCGTCTATATCGGCGAAAATCGAAACAAGCGGCATGTGAATGCTGTTGCTGGGCGACAAGAGAGAATAGTCGATCGTTCGCAGCGGAGGGGTATGGTGGTGAAACCTAAAATTCACGTCGCGAATTGCAGGTTCGACGCGCAGACGCACATCTGCTGACAAGGTGCGGATGCGAGCATCTGTCACTCCAGTTATGGCGCTTGGTAGCGCTGCTCTGCTACGTAAATTAAAGGAGCTACTCTTCTCCAACACCAATGAACCCGCCGGTATGTAGCCGAGGGTTGAACGAGCCTGGTCACTCAGATAGATGCCCTCCTCATCTCCATCGGCGAGCTTAGCCGCATAGTTCGCTGGACGACCCAAAAACAGCGGCTCAGGCTCATCGCCTCTGCCAGAATTGACGGCGATGGCTTTCCCGGTGTCTATCCCGATCCTGGTGCGTGTCTGAAACTCTCCGTTTGACACAGAACGACCCGTCTCCTCGACCATTCTGGCGAGGGCATTGGCGAATTCCAACGCGCGCTCAAGACGCAACCGTTCATTCGCCTTGCCGGGCGGCGTGGCTATGACCGCGTGAAGGCGCGGTCCGTGGAAATCCACGCGTTGCGCGCCGAATTCGCGGACGATCTGATCGCACGCGCTGTAGTGGATATGCAGGAACTGAAGCGCACGGCGATGGCGTGCTTCAGATTCCCGTCGAGTGTCCTGCAACACGGCGTGATAGTCGATCAGCTGCAGATAAACATGGACCCCGTCCACGACCACCGCCGTGCTCGGAGGGATATGGAGGAGGGGCGGTGGATTAGTTCGTCCACCGAGGCTAAAAGAAGCAACGGTCGCGACATCCACAACACGCTCTTCATACGTTTGAACATTAACGAGCTTGCTCGGCACAGTCTGCAGCGACTGACGAATCCTCTGCTCGGCCCGGGGTTGGCTCCAGCTCATTCAAATCTCCTCAGTCGATCGATGTGTAAGTGGTGAACTCGCGACCAGCCTTCGCAAGAAAGCGACGTGGTTCCGAATTCAGCCGCGCTAAAAGGTGCGTGTTCTGAACATGGGCGAACACCATCTCGCTGAGGCGAAGGGCCCCAAGTTGATTGTTTTCAGAATCTAGACGCGCCTGCTCGTATCTAGATGCCGAGTTGACAGTTTCGCCCATCAATGTGTACGCGATCCGGCCACTACCGCCGAAATCGCCAATGACTACCGGACCAAGGTGGAGACCTATCCTAATGTCCAGGGAAAGGCCTTCCTCGTTGATGATCGCCCGGATGCGGTCGATTGAGTTGAACGCCGCCAGAACCGCTTTGGGGACCCGATCGCGTATGCGAGCGTCGTCTGGAACACGCCAAAAAGCCATCAACCCGTCGCCCATGAACTTGTCGATCTCACCCCCAGCGCGAGTGATTTCCTCGACTTGGATATCCATGAATCGACGCATTTGGCGTGCAGCATCTTTCGGCGCCATCTCCTTCGCGAAGGAAGAAAACCCTGCAACGTCACTGAACCACAGCATCGCAGTGGTTTGATCCGGCACGATGTTCGCCAACTCGGAATCACCAAACGTAGCGTTGACGGCCATCAAGCCGTCATCACAGACGAAGCGACGCAGGACGTGGTCCAGCGAAACGTTGTCGGACAGAAGCCTCGTGCGCTGCTCTGTTGCTTCAATGACTTTTTCTGCCAGAACGGCCGCAACGGTTTCAAACCAGGCCGCGCTCTGTTCAGGAGTGAGTTCATCTAGGAATACTCGATCGATTTGCCAGACCCTGGCAACTCCGTCCGCACGCATCGAGGTAGTCCGCCTGGCCTCGTCTCGGCGGTGAAAGGCGATCTCCCCAACAAGATCCCCCTTGGTGCGCCGGACGATTTTACCCTCTGTGCCAATAACTATAGCCCCGTCGTCCACGATCCAAAAGCACTCTGCGGGCTCGCCTTCGCGGCAGAGATACTCATCATCTCGCAAACGCTTCAGGCGACGACAGACATTGCTCATCGGCTCCCGTAGGATCTCCGGGTTCCGCGCAAAGCGTTTCAAAAAGACATCAATCCCGTTCACGCATTTACCCCCTGAGTTGAACTTCAAGAAAACGCACGCTGACGTTCGTTGACGCTAGATCAAGCCCATGTCATTTTGCCAGCAGAATTGTTGCCAACAAATATGATGGCAACAAGCGAGTCGTTCAAGGGGTACCAACAATTTTGTTGGAAAGATTCAATGATTGAAAAAGAAGCCGCCAAACCATCCTCTCTGCCGTACAAATTCAACCCGAGCTTTTTGACCGATGGAGAGGTCATCGAGTCTTTTGTAGTTCGCAAAAAAGAGCTCGCGCGGATTCTGGGTCAGATTTCGGCGAACACGAACGCCCCGACAAACAAAAATGTCTTAGTCTCCGCACCACGGGGCGCCGGCAAGACAACCATAGTAAGGCGCGTGTTAGCCGAGTTGCGCTTGAACCACGAGTTTTCAGCTGATTGGTTTCCACTTATCCTCGGCGAGGAAAGCTACAACATTACCACCCCGGGCGAATTCTTTCTCGAATGCCTCTTCCATCTTCAGGATCAGCTTCAAGATGAACAATGGGTTCGCGCATTCGAACTTGCCGAGAAGCAACAGAGTGAAGCGGATCTCCTCAAGGTATCAGTGGGAGAGCTGCGGAGATTTTCTGAGCACACGGGCAAGAAGCTGCTTCTGATCGTTGAAAATCTACACATGATCCTCGGGGAGCAAATTGGGCCAGATGCAGCAACCCTGGAAGCAATCTTCAATGCCGAGCCGTCGCTGATGCTGCTGGGGACTTCCGTCAAGGATTGTGCTGACGATAGTCAGGATCCGGACGACACGAAGTGGCTTTATCAGCGTTTCGAAATCGTTTCGCTGCAACCGCTTGATCTCGCCGAGTGCACGGAGTTATGGGCCGCCCTCACAAACCAGGAAGTACGCTCGGAACGCATTAGGCCAATCCAAATCCTGACGGGAGGGAGCCCACGTCTGATGAGGATTATGGCGGAGTTCACAGTATCGCCTTCACTCCAAAACCTGATGGAAAATCTGAATCAGCTAATCGACCAAAACACCGAGTATTTTAAGAGCCAGCTCGATAATCTACCGCCAACAGAGCGGAAGGTATTCGCTGCGCTCCTTGACATCTGGGATCCCAGCACGGCGAAAGAAGTCGCTCAAAATGCCCGCGTGAATGTCAATATTGCATCCGCAATGCTCGGACGCCTCGCTGACCGAGGATCAGTCATCAAACTTCCGGGAAAAGGGCGGGCGGTCAGCTATCATGCAACTGAAAGACTCTTCAACATTTACTATCTTATGCGGCGACGGAGCCACCCCTCTAGCCGCGTCCGCGCTCTTGTCGCCTTCATGACGCAATACTACAAGAATGACGAGCTTGTTGACACTACAGCAAAGCTCGTTGCTGAAGCGTGTCTACTCCATCCGCATCGGCGACAGGAATATCATTCAGCGTTCAATGCCATCATTGCTCAGTCGAGTGGCGAAACCCGCCAAAAAATACTTTCTCAGACGCCAGCGGACTTCCTATCTCCACTTCAGGATGATGCCGAGTTCAGGTCCGCCCTCGCAGCAACTGAGAGGCAAATGGATTTCCAAAAGAGAACTGTTGCGAAGAAGGCGCCGAGAAAAAAAAGGCATTATGAGGCCCTGCTGTCGCAGGTTAAATCGGCGATCAATGATGACAAGCCAGACATTGCCGAATCTCTTCTTCGTGACGCTCTGGCAAACGATGCCACCAACGGCACATTGTGGCTGGAACTGGCTTTCCTGCTGAGCAAGGAGTCCGATCGACGGACAGACGCTGTTACAGCCGCCTCCAACGCCGTTGACTGCTTGCCGGCCTCCAGCACTGCTCATTCGATGTACGGGCTACTCTTGTATAGCGAGATAAGGGACGCAGAGAAGGCCGAACGCCACCTTAAGCAGGCGCTAGATCTCGATGCTGACAACGTAATTGCGTTAGCTACGCTGGGTGACATCCGATACCACAACGACGATCTGGACGAGGCGCTGATGCTCTATCGTAGAGCATGGGAAGTTGCGCCTGACATCGAAGAGTCGCTTGTGAAGCTGACGTCGGTGCTGGGTCCAGGCCTTGGGCGTGCTGAAGAAGCAGAGAAGCTGCTTCAGCAGGCGGTTGCAGAACATCCCGACTGGGACGATGCTAGGCAATTTCTGGCCCAATGTCTGCTGGTCCTTGGGAGAGCCGAAGAAGCCGAACAAACTCTTAGGTCGGCGGTGGAGTATGACCCAGCGTCGGTCGACGCTTGGTTCAACCTCGCGGCTATGCTCCATCGCACCCTGCGAAAGCATCGGGAAGCAGCAGAGGCGTTCGAGAAGCTATTAGGCCTCGAACCGAACGAGAGCTTTTATTGGCAGGCCTATGCAGAGACATTGTCGGCCGTGGACTCCGATTTTCGTCTTGCGCTGGAAGCGAGCGGCAAGTCCATCGAGCTCGACCCAGATTCAGTCGGAGGTTGGATTACGCGGGCTGAGATCCTGGCGAAGAACGAAGACTGGCTTGAAGCGGAAGATGCATACAAGAAGGCGATATCTCTTCCGAATGCTGGCTCGTATCCGTCTTATGAATATGCTCGCTTTTTGCAGCAGCGACCTGGCAGGCTGGACGATGCAGAAGCAGTTTTGCGAAAATCGCTGGCCTCAACCAACGATGCACCCTGCATGCTCCATAAGGAACTTGCAGCGCTTCTCATCCACCGTGGACAGGATGAAGAGGCAAGACCGTTCCTCAACGGCGCCGTAAATGCAAATGCCCGTTGCTATTGTAGCCTGACGCTGCATGGAGGGATCGCCACTCGAGCCTGCAACGCAGAGGAAGCCAAGGCATTCTTTTCCCGAGCACTCGATGTGAACCCAAAGGGCATCACCGCGATGACCAGTCTCGCGCAGATCGCGATCGAATTGGAGAACGATCCAATTGCCGCCGAGCATTGGGTCGAGAAGGCGGTAGAGACCAATCCTGCCGATGCTAGGGTCTTTCTCGCCCGAGCACTGGTGAAGCGTGCCCGAGGCGCGATCGTCGATAGCATAGAAGACCTGCGTCAAAGCCTGAACATCACCGCGGATTTCCCAGAAGCACAATTGGTTCTTTCGCTGATATTGGCGGAGCACGGCGACCCGGTCGAAGCAATGCCCTTCCTTAACGAGGCGATGGCAGCGCTTTCAAATCGTCGGGAACTCCTCCCGGGCGTCGTAGACACGACTATCGCTTTGGCGCGCCGGGGGAACGCGAAAGAAGCCCTCGCCTTAATTGAGGCATCACCAGCCAAAGAATTTCTGGAGCCGCTGAGTGTCGCACTTCAGATGTCTGAGGGAGACGCCCCGGTAAAGGCGAAGGAAGTCATGGAGGTTGCGCAGGATATCGTCGCCCGGATTTCAAACGTGGCGAACCCAAAAAGGATTGAGTAAACAGCCTTAATGGGCGGCGAACAGGACGGAACGACAAGTTTGCCCCGCGCTCATGTTGACATAAAGGATATGGAACGTTGATGGCTTACGAGTACTCGGCGCAAAGTCACGACTGGGACATGACTATGCTGGCAGCTACCCAGCTTATCAAAGCGGGCATAGCCGCAGATCAGCAAGAGCGAACCGGCAACATGTCCATGGGCTTTGCCTACTTTACCGGCGGAATGGTCCTGGCCTTTGCAGCAATCGAAAGCTTCTCAGCCTCCATTGCCTTCACTATGAAGGGTGATGCGAGGTTCGAAGCGTTCGACTTTGACAAATACCGGCACACGAAACGGTTCTGGGATAAAATGGACCTGCTCTGCCGTGCCGCAGGAATCGAAGTCGATAAATCGAAGGCCCTATTTCAGCGGATCGAGAAAATGCAGCATTGGCGCAATCTGGTCACACATGCTTCGCCTTATGAAATCGAGCCGACGATTATAACGGATACGACAGAGGCTACCCGAAAACTGCATAAAAAGTGGCGTCATAAAGACTACCTCAGCTTAGTCGACCTACAGCACGCCAAAATGTTTCATGAGACTGCTCTGGAGTTCATCAACTTAATGAAGGACTCTACTGGTCTCGATCCCAGGGCCATGGCTTCATACAAGAACCAGGGTGGTTAGGTCTTAAAGCGCGCAAATCCACGATCCCGGCTGCTACGCTCAAGTTGAACGCCATCGGCTCCTTTCCGCCGGTCGCGCGGGACGAGCTATGCCGTCTTTAAAGAGTGATCAGGCTACACAACTCCCCACGCCCGAAACCTCCCCCTCCCCGTCATCTCTCTGAGACCAAGTTCCAACACGATCCGCCGCGCCGCCTGCGGCGTCACCTCGAGCGTTTTCGCCACCATCCCGGCCGACACCAGCGGCTTTGCCATCACCAGCTCGACCAGCTCCGGCAATTTAGAGGAGGTCCGCCGCCCCTCGAGCTTTCGATCCATCATCGTTTTCGCCAGGGTCAGCCGGTCATGTTCTTTCACGCCGATCTCGGCGGCCGCCAGAAAACCGTTAGCAATCGCAAGCAGCCGGCTTTCCCGATCGCGATGCCGGCGGCGATCGACGGGAATGGTTTTCAAGCCGAGATTGATGGCGGCGAGGTGGGCGCCAGTGGTGATGCCGGCTTCCCGCAGGATCGACGCCGCCAGCAGCCGGCCGAGCCATGGTGCGTGCTGCAGGACGGCAAGCTCGTTCCAGGCATCAAGGGCGACAATCGCCTGCAGCATTGCCGGCAAGTTTTCGGTCTGGCGCAACACGCTGCGCCATTCGTCGAGCCGTGCGTCTTCGTCCCAGTCAAGATCATAGACGAGAGGGTCTCGTTCGCCGGCATCAGCCCGGCCAGGCCGTGTGGCACTCTGGATCGCCGCCTCTGATCGGGCCAATACCGCATCGATGGCGGCATAGTCGACGCCAGGAAGGTTTTCGATGTCGTCGACATCTTGCCCCTCCCCTTCCGGATCGTCCGCGACGGCGCGCCGGATGGCACCGACCGCCTGCACCTCTTCCGTGTCAGCCAACGTAATCTCTGCGGTTTTTCTGAGAGTGCGGACGCCGTCTGCCGACAGCGCCCAGCCGGGGAGCTGGCCGGCGATCCGCCGACGAGTGCGCAGCACGTCGCGGGCGATTGTCAGCTCATGGGTCGGGGTGCGGATGTCGCGAGTGGCGTCATGGAGGACGAGGTCTTCGAGATGGACAAGTTCGCCATCAATCCACAGCGAAGCGCAGGCATCGGTAAAATGCATGCGTTCGAGGAAGCCTTGGCCAACCGGCGAGCGGGCAATGCGCTCGTCGAGACGGGTGAGCGCGATGCCGGCGTCGAAAGCCGGCCGCATCAGGGTACTTATGCTGATTTTCCCGAGATCGTAAGCCATTGAAATCATGGTAAATGATTTGCTAAAGGAAATCTATCTCGGAGTTATTATTCCTCACTCCATATGATGCTCTAGGCCACGCCTAACCATCGATAAGTATCCCTTATCGATGGTAGTTGATTTCGCGGCGCAAATCACCGAAAATCGTAGCAAATCCCCGTCCTGACGGCCGCCAGAACCCGCATTCTTTTGGAGCGCCCCGTGCCAAAAACATCGCTGAGCGCCGTCGAGCGCCGCGCCGAAGAACTCGACACCATCGCATCGGTGTTGCCGCTCGAACGCCGCGACGAACTCGCCGAACTGTTGACCGATGAAGACGTCGAGACGCTGCGTCACCTCGTCAACCAGGGCATGGGCGACAATACGCTGCGCGCACTGACATCCGATCTCACTTATCTCGAGGCCTGGGGGCTGGCTTCGACCGGACAATCGCTACCATGGCCAGCACCTGAAGCCCTATTGCTCAAATTCGTCGCCCATCATCTGTGGGATCCGGAAAAGCGCGCAGGCGACCCCAACCACGGCATGCCCGCCGATGTTGACGAGAATCTCAGGCGCCAGGGTTTTCTGAAATCCATCGGCCCGCACGCGCCTGATACGGTGCGCCGCAGGCTGGCTAGTTGGTCGACACTCACCAAATGGCGCGGTCTTAATGGCGCTTTCGCCTCCCCTGCCCTCAAACAGGCGATCCGGTTGGCAGTTCGTGCTGTTCCCCGAAAGCGCCGTCGAAAAAGCGCAAAAGCGGTCACAGGGGACATCCTGCAAATGCTGCTAGCCACGTGCGCAAGTGACAGCCTGCGCGACGTTCGCGATCGGGCGATACTGATGGTCGCCTTTGCCTCGGGTGGTCGCCGACGCAGCGAGATTGCCTCACTGCGCGTCGAGCAACTGACTGTCGAGGCTCCGATCGAAGTGCCCGACAGCCGTCCCCTCCCCTCTCTCGCTATCCATCTCGGCCGGACGAAAACAACCACCGGCGAGCAAGATGAGATCGTCTACCTGACGGGCCAGCCGGTGGAGGCGCTTAATGCCTGGATGGCAGTCGCAGGCATTGAAAAAGGCAGCGTGTTTCGGGGGATTGGCAGGTGGAATACAGTTTCGAAGCGGGCGCTCGACCCGCAGTCGATCAATGCCATTCTCAAGCAGCGAGCCAAAATGGCAGGGTTGGAGCCAGGGGAGTTTTCGGCGCACGGATTGCGGTCAGGGTATCTGACGGAAGCCGCCAATCGCGGCATCCCCCTCCCCGAAGCAATGGAACAGTCGCGCCATCGATCGGTGCAGCAGGCTTCGAGCTATTATAACAATGCCACGCGGAGAAGCGGTCGGGCAACCAGACTCCTAACATAATTGATTTTCCTCCTTGCAATCACGGAACACAAATCCATGAACGCATGGCTGATTAAACGAAGAATTGAAGCCGAACTCCGACACATGGTCAACGAAAGCCCTGCGGGGCGCTGTTGGGATGTCGTCAGGTCAGTAAAACGACATCGGCAAGCAATATTGGCGAAAGCCGGCCCTCGACTTATCTCGATCTGGAGCCGGAGGCGGATCGGACCAAACTGGCGGAACCAGAACTCTATCTTGCAAGCCATTATATCAGGCTGGTCATCCGTGACGAAGTTCATCGTCTGCCAAACGCATTCCAAATTCTGCGGGGCTTGATCGATCTCAATCGCCCTGCCGGACGGCGCACTGGCGAGTTTCTGCTGCTTGGCTACGCTTCGATCGACCTCAAACAATCCGGGGAAGCATTAGCTTGCCGCATTGCCAATCTTGGAATCCAACCCGTCGACGGGGTAGAAGTGCCGGACCACACGCTCGACAGGCTTTGGTCACGTCGAGATTTACCGTGACCGGTGTTCTGCCCGCACGTTGCCTGCACTCGCCTGATCTGTGATTGTCGTTCCATGGGCGAGTGACAAGGAGTTTCTCCATGGAGACTACACCGGAGGTCTCACGACGCGGCGCGGGCGACGTGACGCTCATCGCCAATGGCCGGCCGAGGATCAGGACCCACTTGCGGGCGTGAAGACCTCCAACATCCTATTCGCAAGCGACGGAAACGGAAGAATTCAACAACACTGAAGCCCATTCTGCGGCCATCGCGCAGCTCGATCTTCTGGGTGGTGCTTTGACGCGCTTTACTAAATACGGGGATGCTTGTTGCCGATGCAACGAGCCCCGCCCCCTCTCCTCCTCCGCAAAAAGCGGCTTTGCTATATCGCCAGTTCCGACGCTTGCCTTGAAATTTAAATTAGCTCTGGTCTTGTCCGGGAATAGGTCCGAGTAGCAACGTTGAAAGCAACCATTCCTCCCCTGGCGGACCGTCCGCAACCTCCAGAGCCAGCACTCTAGTGTAAAGCGCAGTGCCGAAGTCCCGCGCGTTCACGAACCAGTTCAACCCGGATGGTGGAAACCTTGTCAGCTGACAAGGTTTACGGCGTTAGTCGTGTCCGTGGCGCACCGTCAGAGAACCGAGCGGCTGCGAATTTTTCGCATTTCCTCAGTAGAATGCGCTGCCCGCTGACAAGGTTTCGCAGTGGCAGTCTGCCCCAGGCTTGTCGAAGTACCATTTTTTCACGGACCAGTGCATCTCGGATCAGACGAAAACCTTGTCAGCTGACAAGGTTTTGGTGCCCGACCTAAGAGGATATAACCCGGACTATCCTAACGGAGTGCGTCCGGACCTACTTCAACAGGCCTGCCGTGAATGGGGTCGCTGGCGCGGTTTCCGAGATCCCACAGGCGTTGAGCAAAGAATCTAAGCAGTAGCGCCTCGGGCGCAGGCAGGGCAGGGAATGCCCGGTAATAGCGAGGGCGGTTGGTGTAATCGCTTTGATATCCAAAAGACCAGACCGGATCAGCGTGCAGATGGTCTGGAAGAGGGACTTGTGAGGTGGCGTCGCTGGTTCTCCAACAAGATGTTTGCCTTCACGGAAGAAGCGGCATTGGCCAATTGCAAAATAATGTTGGAGAAACTGCGTGGCAGGGTAGGGGACCTGTTGCGCAAACGGATTGAAGCTGCTGGAGCGGCGGAAGCGCGGAATTTGATCCGGTCAACGCGGAAAGATGAATAGACGCCCGAAAGCCGGCGGCGTGTTGTCTTTAGCAAGGCTACGAATTCCGCACGATAATTGATCTTCCGGACCCTGACAAACTCTACGCAGCTTTACCGGCCCGAAATGAACGTTTCAATGGTCAAGTCTTCGTGTGTGTCGCTTCAACCAGCGTTTTCGTCGTCTGACCTGCCCTGCGCGAAAACCTAAGCGCGAAAACTCCACGTTCTACCCCACGATCGGCGAATCCGTTGAGGTTGGATACCGCCCTTGCAAGCGTTGCCATCCTCTTCAGGCGGCTGCACTTACTGATCCGACGATTGCGGCCCTCCTGCATGCTCTCGACATGCGGCCTGACCTTCGTTGGTCTGAAAACCATGTGATCAAACTCGGTTATGACCCCTCAACCGTGCGGCGGAGCTTCAGACGTCAATTCGCAATGACGTTCCTTGAAATGGCGCGTCAACGACGGCTCCGCCAAGGATTCGAGACGCTGGCCGTTGACGGGAAAGTTGTTTCGGCTCAGCACGAGGCCAGCCTTAAATCTGCCAGCGCGTTTCGCTCCGCTTTCGCGCGTCTACTCGGCCAATCTCCATCGAAGTTGCAATCGGACAAGCTGCTATGGGCAAGATGGATACCGACGCCGCTCGGCCACATGATCGCCGTGAGTAGTCAAAGCCATCTTCGTCTTTTTAGAATTCGTGGATCGAAAAGGCCTGCCAGCAGAGCTCAAGAAGCTCCAGCAGGTGTCCAAAGAGGGTATCGGTGTCGGCAGCGTGCCCATCTCGGAGCAGGCCCCGGCAAAACTCACTGATTATTTTTCGGCGCGTTGCGACAGGTTTTCAACACCACTTGCGATGTCCGCCGGCCCCTTCACTCAACGCGTGTGGGACGTATTGCGCGAAATACCAGCTCTCGAACCCGAACCTATTCCGAAATTGCACGTCAGATCGGTCGCCCCACCGCAATTCGCGCGGTGGCACGTGCCAATGGTGCCAATCAAACAGCTCTCATAATTCCATGTCACAGGGTCATCGAAGCAGACGGACCTTTGACGGGATATAGCGGAGACCTCTGGCGCAAGCAGCGGCTGATCGAAATCGAGCGACAACAAAAAACAGTAAATAAGGAATACCCTGCATGACATCCCAGATCGAAAAAGCCCAGTATTTTCGAAGCTTACATAAACCGTCGAACCCGCTGTTTCTCTTTAGTGTCTGGGATGCCGGAAGTGCCCTTGCCGTGGCGCGCGCTGGTTCAAAAGCTGTTGCGACCGGCAGCTAGTCCGTTGCTGCCCAAGGTTACGCAGATGGCCACCAGCTTCCCTTAGAGGAGATGCTTGCAGTTGTCATGAGAATCGCAAAGTCGGTGAAGCTACCGGTCACCGTCGATTTTGAGGGTGGGTATGCTGCCGATCCTGAAATTGTCGGGAAGAACGTCCGAAGGTTACTAGAACTCGGCATTGTCGGCTTCAATTTTGAGGACCAGATCGTGGATGGCCCCGGCCTCTATGGTGTTGAGGATCAGGCCGCTCGGATACTCGCGGCTCGCCATTCAGCCGGTTCTACCGGCGTTCCAGCATTCATCAATGCCCGGACAGGCGTCTTCCTAAAAGCCGCTCAGGGAACCGCACACGCTGATTTAGTCGAGGAAGCGCTTGTCCGTGAGAAAGCATATGCAGCGGCCGGCGCTGACGGCTTTCTCGTTCCTGGATTGACAGATGAGGCGTTGATCCGCCGAGTCTGTGACGCGGCAACAATGCCTGTTAATGTGATGACAACTAGCAGCCAGGACGTCCATAGGTTAACCGAGTTGGGCGTGGCCCGCATCAGTTTAGACCGGCACCATATATCGCTCTCATCTCTGCCGTTGAAGAAGAAGCGAACGCTCTTCTGTAACTTGGAAGGTTGTTCCGGAAATTAGCTTATTCCCTTGGCCCTTTAGTGCTCAGCAGCCACTTCGTCCATCTGCACCTCATGGACCTGGTCGTCGGTGGAGAAGCGTGGCGTAGTCGATAAGGCGTTTTGGGCGAACTGATTGGCAGATGCCGCTTGCCATGATTTTCGCACGCGTTCTTCAGGTGTTTTGTAAAGAACGGAGGCGTGCGAATTTGTCAGTTGCAGGCGCGCTACATGATTCAAACGCAGCCTCACCAGAGGCGAGAAGCGACGCCAGATGGGCGGGAGACCAATTAGTTGCGCAGATGTAGACTGGTGACCGTGTGCGGCCGCAAAGGCTGGGATTAGGAGCGTAGCGGGGACGCAGATTTGCATCCCATCGGACTGCGCTGGAATTTGTTGAACGTGGCGATACCTTCGGCCAAGAAAGGCCGGTTCTACCTTCGCCCGCTACTGAGGTGCGGGAACCGCTTCAGGGAAGGACCAACTGCCGTCAAGAATTTCTGCCGCCGCCCACGAGCCTTACCGCGCAATTCCAACTAGCGGTGATCGGGATACAATTAGCGGTCTTGCCCGAGCAGTCGCCAAACTTCACGTGAACCGGTCCGTCACCCTCCTTATTGGCGGTCAGATTGTTTGGGGTATAGAGGTTGGTGTCGTTTTTCTCGACGTAGCCCACAGCATTGTAGACACTGATGATTTTCGCGCGCGATATTCGGTGCTTTGTGCAGATAAGCAATGCGCGAGAAATTGAACAGTTGCAAGCGTGTTTTATGACCTAAATGCAGGCCCGCGAGACTCGAAATTCGATGTCGGACGGCGGTCTGGTTAAAACCAGCGTGAAATGCCTTTTGGTGGCCGTTTACGGCGAAATTGCTTGGAGTATGGCGTTCGGGGGGAGGGTACGTGTTGGACTCCACGCGGGACGGCCGTGCATGATGGCCAAAAACACAGGCCGCCAAATCAGAAACACCGGATAGCCATCAAAATGGCAGATGCCATCTTGGTGGCTATGTCGTTCTAAGTTAAATTTGATCCAGAGGAAGGAGCACTTAATGGTAACCTCGCAACTATCTGTCCGCAGTTCCAAAGCGCGCGACCTTGCCCATAAGCTCGCCCGCCGAGAAAATCGCACGATTGCCGACATCGTCGAGCGCGCGCTCGAATCCTATGAGGCTCGAGAGGCGGGACGCGAACCCGCTGCGAACTTCTATAGCCGTCTTTCATCGCAGTCGGGTACGGATATCGATTTCGACAGTATCATCAATGAAAACAGACGCGCTCACAAAAGCGTAGAGCTTTGATTTTTCTGGACACGAATGTGATGTCTGAGACTTTCAAGAAAGCTCCCGATTCTGCGGTCATAGCATGGCTGGTTCGCCACGATGCCGAATTGGCATTGCCGACGGTTGCAGTTGCTGAGTTCGCTTTTGATATTCAAAAGATCAGGCCGGATCAGCGAGCAGATCGCTTGGAAGAGGGACTTGTGAGCTGGCGTCGCCGGTTCTCCGACAAGATGTTTGCCTTCACGGAAGAAGCAGCATTGGCCTATAGCGATATCATGGAAGACGCTGCGCGGCAGGGGAGGAGGATGTCGGCTCCGGACGGCATGATCGCGGCGATAGCGCGGATCAATGGTGGCCGGTTGGCGACCAGAAACCTCAAAGATTTCGAAACAACGGGACTCGAATTGATCTCGCCTTGGCAATTCTAACAGTGATATCGGATCCTACAACAATCGGGCCGCACGCCCGCTTCGCCTTGTCGCGTTGTTGTAGTAGCTGGACGCCTGTTGGACTGATCAATGGCGCGAATGTTCTATCGCCTCAGGCAGCGGAATGCCGCGATCGGCGGCCTCCGTCAATATCCTGACCGCAAACCGTACGCAGAAAACTCCCCGGGCCCCTGATTTTGAAGAAAAACAGGGGCTTCGGCAAAGCTTGGACACTCCGTCCTACCATGAGATCGTTAGCGTTTTTGGGAGAGTGTCCAAGGCATCTACGGTCTCTCTTCCAGCCTTCCTTTCTTGGCAGACACGAAAAATCAACGTCAGGTCATAAATTCGGGTGATGTAGGCTTAAAGTTGTATGTCGGTTAACTTTTTTCGGAATAATGTACAAATGCCCGTGGCGATGATTCGAAATAAAACTGGGTCTGGTATGGTTTGCAGCGATAGTATTGGTGGGGAGGTTGTTGACCTCTTTTGTGGTGTAGGCGCGCTGAGTCACGGGCTGAAGCGAGCGGGGCTCACTATCAAAGCCGGATACGACACGGACAGAAGGTGCCAGTTTGCATTTGAAACCAACAATGAAGCGAAGTTCCATGCGCGCGATGTCGCAAGACTAACTCCTGAGGAAATTCGAGCGCACTTTACCGGAAGCAGGCCATCGATTCTAGCGGGCTGTGCACCATGTCAACCCTTCTCAACGTATAAACAACGATACGACGAAGACCCTCGATGGGATTTGGTTCATTCGTTCGCCTCACTGGCGGCCGCGGTCAAATCTGACTTTGTCACTATGGAAAATGTCCCGGCGCTAGCAGAGGGTAAAAAGGAGTCAGATGGCAATCAGTCACTATACCGGGACGCCGTTCGTTACAAGCCTGCCCGCAATGCCGTCGGCCATACTGGTTTATTGAGCCAAGTCGCTAAAAACGACCTCAATACGACGCATGAGAACATGAAAGAGAGAATTAGAGCTTTGCTATCCAAGCCGTGATTTTCACGCGGTTTTTATCCAGGAGGCATGAATTGAAATTAACAAAATCACTCGTCAGACGTGGTGGGGCGACTGCAACGACATGGACCCGGGAGCGCGGCTCTACTGTGAAAGTTGTCCCGTTTTCTGAGGGCTATACTGACTATAAAAAGGGAATAATTATTACCACAAGTATCCCGTCGAAGGGCGGTGGGGTTACAGAGGTTGAGATTATTAGTTCTTCTGAAGTTTTCGGATCAATTGTGGAGGCGATGATGCGGGCAGATCAAAAAAGTACCACAGAAGCTTTTGCAAGGGCGGTGCTGACGGTGGCAAAGAACTAGCGCCATTGAGGCGCTGCGTTGTGAAGCGCAATGGACCCCGATGGAAAGCCTTAAGACAATCGCTCGGCACCTTTGGTAGCTTCGTGAATGGCTATGATCGCCGGACCTCCGAGCCAACCCTTGATCTTACCTCTCTTTCTAAATCGGAATGTTCGCCGCAATCGCAACGTGCCGGACCGCGATATGGCAAGAACAGTATTTGACAGTTGTTTAGCGACATGACCGAGAGAAACAATGAAAATAAAAAAAATTCAAATAAAGAACTTCAAAGCTGTCGCCGACGCGTCTATTGAACTTGCCGACTTCACCGCCATAGTCGGCGCCAACGGTTCTGGGAAAAGCTCCGTTCTTCAGGCGATGCATTGGGTATTTCAATCCAGCAGGAGCCAATCAGTTAGACCTGAGGGCACTCAAACGAAGGGGCGGACTCTCTCCCAGAGAGACGCAACGTATATGCCTTCTCAGAGCTATAGCCGTGCAGCGAACAGTTATGACTACGGCAATACCACTGGCACGCCTCAGCTTGATCTCTATGTCGAAGCTGAGTTGGACGACGGCAGCCCAGCAAATGCCCATCTTTGGCTGAAATCTGCGCGTAATGAGGGTGTGTTGGTTCATGTCCCCGCATCCAACCCGTTCACAACTGCGCTTCGCGATGGTCGGGAGTTCACGGCCTACATTCCGGGGCTTGCTGGCATCCCGTTAGCAGAAGAGAAAAGAAGTCCGGCCATTGTGCATCGGCTAGCGGCGGCCGGAGACGCTAACACGGTTCTCAGGAACATCTTACTGTTGTTAAAGGAAACCCAGGTCCAAGGTGTCAATGGTTTGAGACTGCTCGAACAATATCTGGGGCAGGTCATGGGAGGCGTTACACTCGACATTTGGTTTAATGAGCGACACGACTCTCAAATTGGTGCTCAATTCCAAGCAGGTAACATGTCAAGCTTCAAGCCTTTGGAGCTTGCGGGTATTGGGTTTCTACAGGTCACTCAAATCTTTGCATATCTTTTGTATTTTCAGCCGCGTTTGATTTTGATCGACGAGCCTGACGCCCATCTGCATCCTACTGCCCAGGAACGATTGGTTACAGTTTTGGTAGAGGCTGCAAGTTTTACTCAAACACAAGTGGTAGTAACGACGCATAGCCCCTCCGTGGTAAGAGCCCTTCCTGCTGATGCAAAAGTGATTTGGATGAAGGACGGCGAGCCGCAGCCAGACGGCGATACGGAGGGACGCCGTCTTATGGGCTGGGGACTGCTGGACCGACGCGCATTATTGATCACAGAGGATGAGGACGCAGGTATGCTGCGAACTATTTTGGCGCAATGGCCCCATCTTGACAGGCAAACCGCGATCTGGCCAGTCCGTGGTTCAAGTAAGGTACCGGAAGCAGAGGTTATAAACGATTTTATCAGCGCCTCAGCTGACAGCCTCAAAATCATAGTCCATAGAGACCGCGATTTTCTAATGCCGAATGAGATTGATGCGCTGAAAGCCCCGTATGAGACGCATGGCCTGGCATTTTGGTGCACTAAGTTTTCTGACGTCGAAGCCTATTGGGGAAATGAAGCTGTAATCGCAGACCACTTCGACATTACTATCCTTGAAGCTCAAGCCCTACTTACAGATGCCTGTGATTTGTGCCACAAAGAAGAGAAAGCGCAGAAAAAACGTCGTAAGAAGCGCAACGATATTGCCACCAAATTGAATAAGCAAGGCGATTTGCCGCAATATGCCGACGATGAAGTGCTAGCAGAGGCCACTATCCACGGTCCCCAGTATTCAATTTTAGGGAAAGACCTTAGAGATGCAATCCGTACGGCCGCAGAAGCCCGAGGCTACCAAAATCGAACTTCTTTCTCGCGGGTGATACCCTTTAATCAAAAAGGACAGATTGCGACCGATCTACGGGATTTACTTATGTCGATCATGCAATAAAGAATATTCGGGAGCTCTAAAGTTCCCCGTGTTCAGTTGCAATATGATCGTGCTCCGGTTCGGCTCTTTACCGATTATGCAGCCAAAACTGCTCCGCATTGCCCGAAGCAGTGAATAGATGGCGTGGTTGCCGCTCTACCCACCCGGCACGTTCTGTCAGAGGATGGTCGGGTTAAATTCAACGGGTGGAAGGATGGCAGCATGACATACGACACGATGATTGGGATCGATCTGGCGAAGAACGTTTTTCAGGTTCACGGAGCTTTGCTTTCCGGAGAGGTGACGTTCCGGCGGAAGCTATCCCGACAGCATTTTCGCAGATTTATGGCCGGGCAAGGCGCTTCGATCGTCGTGATGGAGGCGTGCGGGAGTGCTCATTACTGGTCACGCGAGATGACGAAACTCGGTCATGAAGTGCGGCTGATAGCGCCACAGTACGTTCGTCCGTTCGTGAAGCGTCAGAAGAACGATGCCGCTGATGCCGAAGCGATTGTCACAGCCGCACAGCGACCTGGGATGCGCTTCGTTACGCCGAAGCTCGAGGAGCAACAGGCACAGGCGCTTCTTTTTCGTGGGAGAGAACGACTTGTACGTCAGCGTACTGAGTTGGTAAACGCATTGCGATCAGCCCTCTACGAGTTCGGGCATCCAATTCCTCCGGGCATTGGGCAGCTTACGCGGATTGAGGCGATGGTTGAGGCTGAGAACAGCGATCTGCCAGAACTGGTTCGCGACGAATGCCGCGATCTTCTGCTGCAGATCGCCGAGAAGACGCAACGGATCGAGGTGAAGACAAAACAGATCGGCGCTCTGGCATCACTGACTGACACAGCACGCCGTTTGCAAACAATGCCAGGCATTGGACCAATGAGCGCGTTGGCTGTTGAAGCGTTTGCTCCACCCATGGAAAGCTTTCGGCGTGGGCGAGACTTCGCGGCTTGGTTAGGCCTGGTGCCACGGCAGCATTCGTCGGGAGGAAAGGAGCGGCTCGGACGAATATCAAAGGCCGGACAAGCCGATATACGCGGGCTTTTGATCATGGGAGCGATGTCGCGCTTGAACTGGCTCGGGCGGAGAACGATCCTGGAAAGGTCTTGGCTATCTGGAATGCTGGCCAGGAAACCGAGAATGCTTGTGGCTATCGCGCTCGCGAACAAAATGGCCAGAGCGATCTGGGCCATGCTGACAACAGGCAAGGATTATCAGAACCCGGCACAGACTGCTGCTGCGTGACAGAGGTGTGGCACAAGGTAGTTTAGAGCCGGTGACGGAGGTGTGAGAAAGTCGACGACCCATATGGGCAAAATGATCGAACAGATCTGGATCAGGAAAACCAGTTCGGGGCATAGAGCCAATCAGCTCGCTGAATAGATTTGGACCTGATCCGCTGATAACCATATCGGCCAGCGGCTTCTAAAGTGCCGCGTTTAAAGGCCTGACAGAAGACCGCACTCGATCACACCCAATGGTTCAGAAACTTCTTGCATTACGGGCGGCAACCACAGAAGCCCCGAGTTTCGTAGACACCCTCGGGTTAAATTTTCTGCTGCTGACCTTGCCCCCAAGTTTTATCCAGTTTTGAGTTCGCTCCAGCGCTTTTTGAAGTGCTCCCCGATTTTGGGCCAACGGGAGCTGGAATTTTCCGGGGTTATGGCTCATGTCGGCGGTGGTGCCGATGAGCCGCTCATGAGCGAAATCGGCACTTTGTTGCCGATCGCGCTGTGTGGCCGGAACTCATTATACAACACGACGACAGAACACCCACGGGACCGAGGTTCGCGAGCTTTTGTATCCGTGGCATCCCTGGTCCGGGCGGCTCGTTCACGTCCATGAGGCGCTATCCAAAGGGACGCATATTTTCCGCTGCAGTCTTTCTGGTGCTTCCTCTGATCGACTTCTTGAAGTCCCGTCTTGGATGTTCGACCGATCTGTGAGTGGAACCTGGCGCAGCCTGTCGGTTCCGCACGTCGATCTCGCAAGCCTGCATATTTTGGCAAGATTGTTGAAGGACGCTGATGCCTCATCGCAATCTTCGGTAATGGGCGCAGCATTGGTCTCTCACGAAACGAGTCGGAGAGATGTTCATGCCTCGCCAGCCCATGACATGCCAGTTCGATCTGTTCTCGGCCCCGCAGCGGGGGAAGACGGCAGGGACGCCGCAATGGCCGGAGTTGCCGGAGGAAACCCGCCAGGCACTGACGGTTCTCATCGTGCGACTGTTCGTCGATCATGCAAAGTGCGGACATGCCTCCCAACAGAAGGAGGCCGGTCATGATGCATGAGAAGATCGGGCCGCATCAGAGAGAGCAGCGCCCTCCAGTACGCCATGCGCGACCGGCTGGCAGCGCTTGGATGGTCACAAATAGACACGGTGGATGACGACCTTGGTCGCTCGGCCGCCGGCGGCGTGATCCGCGCTGGATTTGATCGGATGGTGGCGGAAGTCTGCCTTGGCAAGGTTGGCGCCGTGGCCGCGCGTGAGGTATCGCGCTTCGCCCGGAACAGCCGCGATTGGCAGCAACTCATCGAGATGTGCCGCGTTGTCGATACGGTCCTGGTCGACCAGGAAGCAGTTTATGCGCCCCGCCAGGGCAACGACCGCCTGCTCCTGGGTTTGAAGGGCAGCCTCAACGAGTATGAACTCGATCTCTTGCGTCAGCGTTCCCTTTCCGCCCGCTATGAGAAGGCTCGCCGCGGTGAACTCGTCGTCACTGTTCCGGCCGGCTTCGTAAAGGCCGGTGACAGGATCGAGAAGGATCCAGACCGACGCATCCAGGAAGCCATCGCACTCGTCTTCAACAAGGTCACCGAACTCGGGAGTGCCCGGCAGGCCTTGCTATGGTTCCTTGAGCAGGGGTTGGACCTGCCCGTCAGGTGCGCCAACGGTGACGTCATCTGGCGCAGGCCAAATTATGCCACCATCCACCGAATGATTGCGAACCCGATCTACGGCGGCGCTTATGCTTATGGCAAGAGTCGCTCCGTGCCCCGATACGATGGCCGATCTGGAATTCGTCACAAGGCGCGTGATGAATGGTTGGCGCTGATCCCGGATGCACATGAAGGTTACGTCAGTTGGGAACGGGCGGAGGAGATCCGCAAGATGTTGAGCGACAATGTGCCAGCCAGCCGCCACCACGGGGCGCCGAAGCACGGCGACGCTCTGCTTGCCGGCCTTTTCCGTTGCAAGAGGTGTGGTCGAAAGCTGACCGTCCGGTACACCGGAAACAAGCATAACATTCCGCGCTATTCCTGCTGGCGTGGTCTGCTCGATAATGGTGAGCCTCGCTGCATTGCTTTCGGCGGTCTGCGGGTCGATGATGCGATCGAAGAGGCACTGCTCGGCGTGGTGGAACCAGGAGCTATTGCCGCCGCCGTCGAGGCGGAACGTACTATGGCCAGCCAACGCGATCAGGTTCAGGATGCCTTTCTGCGTGACCTCGAGGCGGCGCGCTACGCCGCCGATAGGGCATTCCGGCAATATGACGCGGCCGATCCGGAGAACAGGCTGGTGACCTCGGAGCTCGAAGCACGCTGGAACAAGGCGCTCGCTCGCGTCGGCGAGATCGAAGCCAGGATTGCCAAACATCGGACAGTTACGCCACAGCCATTCCCCATGTCCGCCTCACAGGTAACTGACCTTGCGGGGAACCTTCGCACCGTCTGGACAGCCCCGACAACAGATACAAGGCTAAAGAAGCGCATCGTGCGCACGCTCATCAATGAAGTGGTCGCCGATCTCGATGATGGAGCCTCTGAGATCGTACTCGTCATTCATTGGGTTGGTGGCGTCCACACAGAACTGCGCCTGCCGAAGCGGCGCCGAGGACAAAGAAACGCGACGCCTGACGACATTGTCGACGCTGTGCGACAGCTCGTCCTTATTGCCAATGACGATGTGATTGCCGGTGTCCTCAATCGCAACGGACTGACGACCGGCAATGGCAATCGCTGGACACGGGAGCGGGTCACTGCGCTGAGGTCATATCGCAAGATTCCAGTCTTCCGCCCCCAGATCGACGGGGTCGAGCCGTGGCTTAATCTGGGCGGTGCGGCGAAGTTGCTCGGGATAACGCCAAAGACACTGCGTCTGGCGGCTGAGGCTGGCGAGATTGAGGGAACTCATCCGCTACCCGATGGCCCATGGATCTTCAGCCGTTCAAAACTCGCGACCTCACAAACACGTCAGATCCTCGATCGGGTCCGGCAGACCCCCCGACACCCCACAGGATCGCATCCAGATCAGGAAAGCTTATTCCCTTCAACAACATAGAAAGATGGGCGTTATGAAACAGGATTGTAGTCTCTACGCCAATCCTCCATCTTTGCCCGCGCGTCGTCAAGGCTCATGAACCAGTGAGCGTTCAGGCACTCGGCGCGGAACTTGCCATTAAAACTCTCGATGTAGCTGTTGTCGGTCGGTTTGCCTGGCCGCGAGAAGTCAAGCACGACACCTTTGTGATAGGCCCAGAGGTCAAGGTCTCGGGAGATGAATTCGCTGCCATTATCCACACGTATGGTCGCCGGATATCCGATCTGTCGGCAGACCCGCTCCAATGTCTGAACGACATCCTCGCCTTTGTAGCTAAAGCGAGCATCCACCACTGGCGAGAAGCGAGAGAAGGTATCAACAACCGTCAGAACCCTGATCTTGCGACCAGTGGCCAGTTGGTCATGAACGAAATCCATCGCCCAGACATGGTTGGAATGGCTAGGCTCCGTGCGGTCAGCCCGCAGCTTCGCCTTGACCCGGCGCTTGGGAACCTTGTTGCGGAGCTGGAGGTCCATCTCCTTGTAAAGACGATAGATTCGCTTCGGGTTCACAGACCAGCCTTTACGCTTGATAAGGATATGCACACGCCTGTAGCCGTAGCGTATCCGCGTCTGGCAGATGTCCTTGATCTTCAGCTTTAACTCGGCCTGCTCGCCACGCCTGGACTTGTAGACATAGAGCGACCGGTCGACTTTCAACACCGAGCATGCACGCCGGATCGAAACCTTCCAGTCCGCCTTGATCGTGTCGACAAGCTTGCGCTTGCGGGCAGGCCTCAAAGCTTTTTTGAAAGCACATCCTGCAGCATGGCCTTGTCCAGCGACAGGTCGGCAACAATCCGCTTCAGCTTGGCATTCTCCTCCTCAAGCTGTCGTAGCCGCTTCATCTCCGAGGGCATCAAGCCCGCGTATTTTTTGCGCCAATTGTAAAACGTCGCGTCCGAAATTCCCGCCTTGCGGCAGACCTCGCCGATGGGCGTTCCATCCTCTGCCTGCTTCAAAACAAACGCGATCTGCGCTTCCGAAAACTTCGAGGCCTTCATCGAATTCTCCTCTTCTTCCCACAAGGAATCATAAGTGGAAAATTCCAGTTCTAAATGGCCTAATTTATTGGGGGCACGTCAAAGACGCTGCACCTCGATGCTAACCTGATGGATATGATAGCAATGATTGAAATGCGTTGCGAAACTCGATCTGCGGTAATCTCGGTGAAAATTGTGCCTAGGTCGAATGGCACCTGACCCCTACCGCGCCTTTCCAGTGGAAGGACAGCGAGCAGAACAAGATCATGCAGGCGCTTGATGCTCTCGCGTTCAAGAACGGCCGCCCTGCGAAACAGAATTGTCGTGCCACGGGTCGGTCCGAGCATGACTGACGAGGACATCAAGAAGGAATGGGAGCTGGATTATCTCACCACCGACATCACGAGGACAGCTACGATACATAACCTTTGACGCCGCCGCTAAGGCGCTATCCCAATGGCAACCCTCCGGGCCGGAATTTCAAAATAAATGCAAGCTATTCAGGCGATATGCGAAGCACGGCCATCGCTGGAGGTGACAGATCGCGTTCTGGCTGTACTTGACGTCCTGGTAACTCTCTATCCAGCCGACGAGCTATCCGGTGAGCGCGGCCTGATCGCATTCCCGTCTAATACGCGGCTGTCGATCCGCGCCCGCGGCATGGCCGCCGCGACGGTACGACGGCACTTGGCAGTCCTCGTGGACGCCGGGATTGATGGTGGGGAAGGACAGCGTCATCGAGAAACGCTACGCGCGCCGTGGAAGGGAAGGGCAGGGGAGGTGGAGGAAGCCTTGGGCTTTTCGCTCGCCTTATTGCTGGCACGGTCGGCCTAGATCGAGGCTCGTGCCGCCCAGCGCCTAGAAAGCGAGAACAGCTACGGGTCACCAATCAGCGCCCGGCCGTTTGCCGACGTGACATTGCAAGGCTGAGTCGCCGCAGGCATCGGCGACGAGGGTCGGGGCTGGGAGCAGATTTCGGTGATGTCGAAACCAATGACGGCACGACATCCGAGCACGCCTTGTATCGACGAACTGACATTCATGGGTGTCCGCGATCGCCCCACCGTGGTTAGCATTGATGCATTCTAGTCCGCGACAGAACTTGGCACTATGTGCTGGTCCCTCAACGACGATCCTACGCGTCAATTGTCACCTACGATTCTGGCTCGGTACAGCCACCAGTGTCTCCTCGACCGAGGGTACTCGCACGGTAACCTGCGCTCCGCCTAGAATTCACGGTCCGTTTGACTTCAGCTTGCCTGGAGGAACAATTTTTGTTCCCACCCGCACTTATGTTGCCTCAACATTACCCAGTGGCTTTGACGTTGTGGCCCCCGGCACGCAGCAGAGCCATTAGGACCGGACCAAGTGAAAATTCGTCTCGCTTAGCTTTGCTTGTCAAATCTCTGAGATATCCGCCCGGTGAATTAATGTGACCACCGCGCTCCAAAATGCAGGCAATCGTCACCGCCGCGTTCTCTGGGCCCATTGCCTCGCAGGCTTCCTGATATGCAGACGGGCTGACCCCAAGCATGGACCTGACGACCACTGCGGCTGTCATGAGTTCACGCCAGTTCCGAATTTGACCATCGGGCCCATAGTTTGAAATTTCGGGGCAGGCCCGCAGCACAAGTCCGATTGAGAAAGCCTTGATCGGCACATGCTGGGGCTGCCTGTCCTCACTCGGCTTCGCTCCCTGCTCTTTTTCAGAGCGAGGTTCAAGTTCAGTAGGAGGGTTGGTATTTGAATTCTGTATGTGACGCTCAATTTGAGCACCATTGGCGTTCATTTTTGACGAAAAGTCTTCGGAATTCAGGAGTTTGACGACATCCTCACGTAGACGGCTCATCCTGAGACCTAGGTCCTTGAGTTCAGCCAAGGTGGGATTGCGCGGCGTTTCTCTCACGATCGCGATATAGCGCTCCTCTATTTCGTCCCAATCGCCTGCTGCCCCTTCTTCAACAGCTGCAGTGATCAGCTTGCGGATATCCCGCCGGCAGATCGTCAGATTTTCCTTTGCCTGTCTAAAGGCGATCCGATCGGCGGCAACCTGCTGGGCGAGGCACGCAAGCTCCTCAGCTCGCATAAGAAGCGGTGATATGTCGAATCCGTACGCATGCTCGATCGAGCCATCGTCGCCTTTTCTCGCGTAGCGTTTCCCGTTGGCGCTATCCTTGCGGATAATCAAGCCGGCATCAACGAGGGCCGCAAGATGCCGACGCAAGGTCGCGCCTGCAATGCCATGGGCACGAATTGACAGCTGAATGTTCGAGGGAAAGACGACGAGCTGCGCGTCTTGGCGCAGTTCGTTCTCCGGATAGAAGCTCAAAAGCGCATCGAGAACCGCGAGGCTGCGATCCTGCAGACCAAGCACCTCCCGAGCTTCAGATGCATCGCGAAAAACCTTCCACTTGTTTGCGGATTTACCTTCCTCGATCCTGCTCGTGGCAATTTGCCGCCTCACAAGCGCAAGGGTAACCTGTCGCCGCCCAAAGGGCGTCGTTACTTGTCCACCTTCCATGTCCTCGCCTCTCAAAAGGCAAAAGAACAACGCTCACCAAAACGGTGCCAAAGACTCTTGACTAGGTAACATGGAAATGCGATTCTCTAGTTCTCACACAACGAGAAGGGCTTCCATGACGGCAACGTTTCGGGGGCCTTTTTCTTTTGCGCGTTTTTCCTTCCTTAAAACCGTTCGAAGTCTGCTTTTCTGCTTCGTTTAAATCCTTGATCGCTCGCTGGCGAACCGCTTGGCGAGCGCGGGTAGCTCCGCTTCGATGAAACTTAGGAATTCCGCGCCGGCCGGAGAGTGCGCCAAAATGCGGATATCCTTGCTTGTGCGCAGGAGGCTGCCAAGCGTCTCGCCTGCGGCTCCTGTAATCACCTTGCCAGCCTTCTGAATTTGCGCTGCAGGTTTCAGGGCATTGAGTGCTGCCAGAAACTTCTGATCTGATCCCACACGCTTTTCCGACGCGGAGGACAGGGCCTTGCGCAGTTCTCCGTGGCGGTCAGGCTGTTCCGAGAATGCTTTTGCAAAATCCGCCCATCGCGGACGACCGACCTTCGCCGCCCGGCCGATTGCCTCGATGAGGTCGACGGGAACGGCGCGGTAAACCGCCCGCATTCGCGCTAGTTCCGGATCATCGATTGACAAAGCTGCCTTGATATCACGGGGCTTTACACCGGCATCGTCCATTCGCTGCGCAAACAGGGCGCGTTCAATCCATGTCAGATCCTGGCGATCGGCATTTTCAATACCCTGCGCAATGACGAGTTCGACGTCTGAAATCTCGACTTCGATTGCCTTGACCGGAATACCGAGATCCCTGGCTGCCTGTAGTCGGCGATGGCCGTAAATCACCTGATATCGCCCAGGGAAGGAAGGCGACTTGCGGACCTGGATCGGAACCTTCTGACCCTCTGACCGGATGGAATTCCTGAATGTCTCGAAGTCCGACGCGTCGTCGTCCGGGAGACGATCGGGAAAAGGAGACGGGTCGACCTTCGAGGGATCAAGTTCGCGGATTGCGCCGCCGCCCGCTTCAACGAGGGCTTTCAGACGATCCCGCTCCGATTTGATGTCGTCTATTGCCCTGTGGGCCGCACCTATTACGCCGGCGCCAACGCGCGCAGGTGCTGCCGGTTGCTGCGGGGCCGGAGGGGTATCAGTCGACAACCGGTTTTCAAGCTCCGCCGACAGAAGGCCAAAATTTGCGACGATGGATTTACGCGATGACTTATTTGTCATGTGCGTCCCCAGCTGGTGTTGATGAGTTTCACGATCGCTTCGTTGACGGCGTCAACTGCCTCACGAGCACGCTTGTGCGTATCGCGGCCGATCTGGCCCATTTCGAGCTCGTAGATTGAGCGCTTTGCAAGTCCCGCCGCCTCGACAGCCGTACTTTCGATCAGGGTCGGCAAAAGCACATCGGTTCCGAACAAATGACGCATCAAAGCCACCACCTGCGATTGCGGCGCGTCGTTTGGATCATGACGGGTCACGAGATAGCGAATAAAGTCTTGATCGAGCTGCGCTCCATTTTCATTCAGAACGCTGATCAGATCACCCATCATCAGCAAGAACTGGCTCATGGAGGCAACATCGAGCATGGCCGGGTGCACAGTGATGATCATGCTGGTCGCGGCGTAGATCGCGCTTAGCGTCAGGAACCCGAGAGATGGCGGAGTGTCGAGAATGACGACGTCGTAATCCTGGTCGACCTCGGCAAGGGCGAGCTTCAGACGCTCGAAGAAGATTGCTCCTGAACCGGATTTTTGCGCGAGAACCCTCGGTGTCTCATGTTCATATTCCATGACCTCGAGGTTGCCGGGTATCAGATCGATGCCCTCGAAATAGGTCTTTCGAATAATGTCGCGGATCGATCGGCGCTCGGTGTCGTCATAACGCAGCGCTGCATAGATGGTCTCATTTGCGCCGACGTCAAACTCCGGCTGCGCTCCGAAGAGAGCCGAAAGCGAGGCCTGCGGGTCGAGATCGAGGGCAAGGACACGATAACCCTGCAATGCCAGGTAATGAGCAAGATGCACGCAGGTCGTCGTCTTGGCACTGCCGCCCTTGAAGTTGGCGATCGCAACGACCTGCAGATGCTCGCCCTGACGACGGCGCGGCAAAAACCGCAGTGCCTCTGAAGGCTTCTGGCTTGCGAAGAAGTCACGCAACTCGTTAATCTGTGCAAGCGTATAGACCCGATGATTGTTTTCCAGGCGGCCAGGGATCGGGCCTCGCCCTTCACTAGACATGAGTTTGAGGGTGGAATCGGGTATGGAGGTGAGCTTGGAGACTTCATTGGTCAGGAAGGGCCGCAAACTTTTTTCCGACTTCGGCGGATACATGCGTGTGCGAAGTTCCTGCAATTGCTGCGACAGAAGGCTTGCATGGCGCGCGATCTTGCTGCCTGCATCTTCCTTCCGAATATTCGCTGTTTCTGCTCGTTCCGCTATCGCCATAATTTCCTCTTGGCGGGTCATTGCCGGTTTGCCGACCGTTGTCCGCTAAGGATACATCACGATTCTGCATTTACGTCCAGATCAACCAGGCGAAAAGATGCCTGATGAACCCGGAGAAAGCTGTAAAACCCGAATTTTTATAGTGTAACTTCTGACACTTACGCGAGAAAGACGAGCCCATGGACCTCGATCCACTTTGACTTTTCGTTCGTCGCATAGCGGGATCGCAGCTCCCCGATGTGCGGCTAGAGAGAATTGCAAAGATTCGAAGTCCGAATCGGCGCACCCGGGTGCTGCCTATCAGCACGGCAAAACCTTCACTCGTTCACGACAAACTACCATGGTGACAGCATGACTAAAGTTCACCATCTGGGAGACAGTCCTTGGGATTTAGTTTGTCGGAGGGTCTCCGTCTGCTTTACCGCGTTGGCGCTGCGCTCATGTGCGGCCAGTTGCTGGCCGGTGCGCATGAGGCTCCAAGCGGATTGAACATCGGCCTTTTGCCGTGGGTTCATGCCCGATGTGACGGTGCGGAGGTCTCGCCGCCCGCGTCTTTGGCTGCGAGGGGCAGGAAGGTTCGTTCGCCGAAACGTTCTTAGATCGCGCGCGTAAAGCCTTCCAGCGCTGCCTTGATCATCTTGTCGGCAAACGCGAACCCCAGCTCGGACGGAAGATCGTTTCGATCGATGGATTCCTGGACACGCGCGAAGACGCTTTTCGCAATGGGGCGATAGGGCAGGGATGTCTATCGATACCTGTCTGCACGTCGATAGCTCCTCTCCCAGCATGCGCGCCTCCAGCTTGCCGCGCTGGCGCAGATAGTCTGCCAGGCTGGCAGCGAGCGCGGGCGCATTGGCAATCGCACGCTCCCGGTCGCGCTTGTCGGCAGCCCTGGAGAGCATGCCGGTCTTTCCCTCGAGCGGGCCAAAACTCTCGGGCTTGTCAGCGATTGTCTGCAGCTTGGCGGCGGCACTCGCTTTATCCACCAGCATCTTGCCAACATCGACGGCTTTGAAGGCGGTTTCAGGGTTCGCCTAACCGGGCTGCGAGTTACTTGTTGTCAAGTTTTTTGATCTATGGCACCGCCGCCGCCGAACAAGCTGATTTGATAAGTGTTTTCGTATATTCACCAGAAGGCCGGTCGAAGATCGCGTTTGTCTCTCCCCCTCGACAATCTTTCCGCTTCTTATGAAGATGACGTAATCTGAAATGGCCTTGATGACGGACAGTATAAACTTTCAGCTATCAAATCACCGAGCGCTCAACGTGTCTCAGGTCAAAACTTGCCCGCGAGTTTTTGTGGAGCGCTCGCTTTGCACGATGTTCTGCAGAATCTTGATGACGTCTCGCAAACACTCTCCGCCATCTCATCGACTTCAGCGCGGCGATTCGCGCGCGTCGAGCTTCGGGCATGTAGCGCGATATATGGCCTATGCCCTTACATACAAATGTGGCGGCAAGGTTGAAATGTTCGCCAGCTTCAAAGCAGAAATGTCCGCATGTCACCACCCGCAACCGACCGGACCAGCTGGGCCGGGTTGCAAGGGGAGGGAAGGGGCGGGTGATGGAACATCCTATCGGCTTTAGCTTCCTCAGTCGCGATGACTCCTTTGCGCCAACAGCGGTCGTGAGGAGCTTGCAATCAGCGTCAACGAGCGGGAGACAAGCGGATCGGTGTCACCTTAAGCTTCGAAAGTTCGGTGCACGTGGCCCGAAGATCCTCGATGCTGAAAGAATGCCGTGTGCCGTCAGGAGCTTCACAAGCGATCACCGCGTTGCCCTCGGTCCATGGATCCGCGTGCATCGAATAGATGCAGTGCGCGAGAAGGTTTCGGACGCGAGCGACTTTTTCGACTGGTTCGAGTAGCTCATGGGCTCGCTCTGGATAAGTAGACTGAATGTGTGTCCGCCAGTGGGAAATCACAGGGCCCTTCAAGACCTGGTTTTGAAGTCCAGCTCGGTTCAGGTGTTCTCTAATGCTGTTTTCGAGGAAACACCAGCAAACCAGCACCTGTCCAATCTCGTACGTGAGATCCTTTAACGTAGGGTGGATGGCTTCTGATGTGCTCATGTTACCTTTCTAGCTGACATTCTGCCCCCCGAAAAGTCGTGGGAGAGAACCCACCCGGCTACATACAATGTCAAAGCTGATTAGAGATGCGACGCAGCTGGCCTGTTAGAAATGCGACACTGGCCCCGACAATCAGCCCCCGACCGGACCGGCTGGGCCGGGTTGCAAGGGTAGGGAGGGGGCGGGTAATGAAACTCCCTCTTCGGCTTTAGCTTCCTTCGATTGTCACCCCAGAGGGAGACAATCGAGGAAGTAACCACGCTGCCGTATAAGGCATAGACTTGCGCGATCTTTTTGACAAACCGTGCTTTTCTATCTGAGAACTCGCACCGCCATTTAACGGTCCACGACCGCTCTGAACGTGATCTCAACGAGCTGTTGGGGAAAGGCGAGGCGCGTCACACCAATGATGTTGCTAGCCAGCTGAGGGAGTTCGGAACCGTAGACTTTTTTCCGGATTTCAGAGGCGGGGCCGAAGGCTGCATCGACGTCCAGTACGTAAAGTGTCTCTTCAACCACGTCGTCGAAAGTTGCGCCGAATTGTTGAAGGAGGACGCGGGCGTTCTCATAAGTTTGGCGAATCTGAGCTTCCATGGTGTCGAACGAAACTGGCTTTCCAGTGGCATCGATTTCGGCAGGTGCGACCAAATTCCCTTGGCTATCGTGGCTCAGCTGACCGGAAACATAGATCGTATCCTTAACCTTGACCGCTTGTGCGTAGCCAAATGCTTTTTCCCAGGCAACGCCGTGGTTTGCAGATTCAACGCGTGGTGTGTTTGCTTTGTTCGTCATCGTTGGCTCCTTAGAGAAATGTTTAGAACCCGAAACTGAACGAGTTTGACTGTCTCGTAAATTGCAATAAATCTGACGAGTGTATTGCGTTTGACGCAATGAATGGAGCCTTCTTTGTTGACCACGCGACATGGTGGGCGATGCGCTATTCCTGCGGATTGCTCGTCCGGCCAGATATGACGGTCTCTCTACAACCTTGATTACGACGTCTTATGACAGCAATGGGCCAGCTGCAGTCGTCCGCTTTTGGCCGGAAGTGGATCATTCAGCCTCATCTATTTGAGCAAGAGCCTTTTGCCGTCTCGCAATGACGTCCGGATCATTCATGAAATCCGTGCGCGGACCGGGTTTGCGGCCTCTCGGCTTGTAGCCGATCTTCTCACTGTTGGTCTTTGGCGCAGGTGCGTGGTCTCGATCTTGCTGCTCCTTTATGTAGGCCAGCACTTCTCCGAGACGCTTGTTCTCGACCACAGCCGCATGGGTCACGCGCTGGTCCTTGTCGAAAATCTTGTAAGGCAACGAGTGACCTTTCCATCGAATATCCAGTCGTCCATCAGCGTATGCGTATGTCTCGACATACTTTCCAACTAGGCCGCGCGTGACGTTGTTCTCCTCAAGCATGATGCGTTTGCGCTCATAGGAGAATGAAAGCTGTGCGCCGACGTGTCTTTGCTCGCGTTTGCAAAGCATGTCATTCAGCCTGCTTGGCGCCAGATTGACAGGCCGATGGAGGTCGTCGGGGCGGGTAGGGGTCACCGCAAAGCGGTCATTGTATCGCTCGATGAAGGCTGGCAGAAACGCATTGCCGGTCTCCATGTCACTGATATTGGCAAGCCTCAATTCCTTGACCAGCCGATCCTGCAATGTCCGGTTCATGCGCTCGACGCGACCTTTGGCCTGGCTGGAATTGGCGCAAAGGATCTCAATGTGCAGCTCCGATAGCGCACGACCAAACTGCGTCATGCCTTGCCCGCCCTTGGCGTCTTTCCGGGCGACACGAAAAACGGAATGTTTGTCGGAGTAAAAGGCGATAGGTGCGCCATGCTCTTCAAGGTAAAGCGAAAGCGCCTCGAAATAGGTGAAAGCGCTCTCCGACCGAACAAACCGCAGCTGCATCAGCTTTCCGGTCGCATCGTCGACGAAGACCAATAGCGAGCAGGCGGGCCCACGATCCTCAAACCAACGATGCTCGGAGCCGTCTATCTGGACCAGTTCACCATAGGCCTCTCGTCGCAACCGCGGCTGATGAAACGTCCTCCGCTGCTTCCTCGAAAGCCATAGACCGGCATCCTGCATCCACTTGCGCAAGGTCTCGCGTGAAACCGTCACGCCGTGCTCTTCCTGGAGCTTCTCGGCCGCCAGCGTTGGCCCGAAATCAAGGTAGCGTTCTCGCACCAGCATCAAAACATAATCACGGACGCCGGTGGCTATTTTATTGTTTGACGGCCGACCGATCGCTTTATGCCTTATCGAGGCAGCGCCGGCAGCCTCAATACGACCAATCAATCTCTGAATATGCCGGACGCTGATTGCCAGTACATGCGCCGCTGCGACAATGGTCATGCGGCCTTCAACGACTTTCGACAAAACCTCGATCCGCTGCAAATCGCGCTCGCTCATGGTGATCAATCCCATCTGCATCTCCCAGACGTCAATCAGATCCGGGGAGTGTGACATTCCAACTTTGCAGAAACAGGACATTCTAACTTTGCGG